>JAMCQK010000089.1 GCA_023382135.1 Deinococcus sp. | reverse complement strand
GCGGTTCACGCCGAAAGCGAGGAACTCACACGCGGCCTTTCAGAAAGTGCGCTTGCAGCGGGAAAGCGTGGTGTGCGCGACTATCTGCAAAGCAGGCCGGTGCTTGCCGAGCTCGAGGCCATCCAGCGGGCGCTCCTTCTGGCCCAGCAGACTGGCTGCAAGCTTCACCTTGTCCATGTGAGCAGTGGACAGGGTGTCGCAATGGTGGTTGAAGCCAAGGCTAAGGGTGTGGACGTGAGCCTCGAGACCTGCCCCCACTACCTGTTTTTCACCGACGAAGACATGGAGCGCCTGCAAGGCGCACTCAAGTGCGCGCCACCCCTGCGTTCACGCCGGGAACGCGATCATCTGTGGCAGCGGGTCCTGGATGGCCAGGTGGACCTCATCGCCTCGGACCACTCTCCTTCGCCGCCGGAGCTCAAAAAGGGGGAAGATTTCTTCAAGCTCTGGGGCGGGATTGCAGGGGTTCAGTCCACGCTCTCGGTACTTGTCACCGAAGGGTATGACCTCCGGGGGTTGAGCCTCGAGGCCATTGCCAGGCTCACCGCCGAGTCTCCAGCCAAGCGTTTCCGGCTTGCCAGGAAGGGTGCTCTCGAGGCCGGTTACGACGCCGACATCACGCTGGTGGACCTGGGCAGCAAGTTTGTGCTGCGCGAACAAGACCTGTTACAGCGCCATCCGGTGAGCCCCTACTTGAACCGGAGCTTCCGTGGGAAGGTGCGCCAGACGCTGGTGCGCGGTTTTACCGTTTATTTTGGCGGCAGGGCGCTGGAAGGCGCCTGGGGAAAGCTTGCCCGTCCCGGTTTATAGTGAAAAGCAGATGATGCACGAACTCGGAATGACCAGGAGCAAAGTACAAGGCGGCCACGCGCTCATTACTCCGGACACCTTTGTCAGGCAACAGCTGCCCGGCTGGAGCAAGACGCAGTGCATTGTGCACACCGGGCCCGTGCTGGGCGCGCGCTTCAGCCAGTACAGCGCCGAGATGGAAAAGGGCGGCAAGGCAGAACCCGCTCGCGAGGATACCCAACGCTTTGTACTGGTGCTGGAAGGCAGGATCTCGGTAAAAGTTGCGCGCACCAAACAGGAAATAGGAAAGCGGGGGTACGTTTACTTGCCTGCTGGGAGCGAGACAGGCCTCGAGGCCCTCACCTCCTCCAGGCTTGCCGTCATCGAGAAACCCTATCAGCCTCTCCCCGGCGTCCGCCCGCCCCGGGCGCTCTGGGGGTACGAGCCCAAAGTGCCACCCACTTTGCTGGGGGGCGACCCTTCGCTGCAGGTGCGGATGCTGCTTCCCGACGACCTATCGTTCGACCTGGCGGTGAACACCATGACCTTCGCGCCCGGCGCATCTTTGCCGATGGTCGAAATCCACCTGATGGAGCACGGGCTGCTCATGCTCGATGGTGGGGGTATCTACCGCTTAGGCGAAGACTGGTATCCAGTGAAGGCCGGCGACTTCATCTGGATGGCCTCGTACTGCCCGCAGTGGTTCGGAGCCTTGGGTAAAGAGCCCAGCAAGTACCTGCTTTATAAAGACATGAACCGCCACCCGCTTACCTGAGCGCTGTTGGAAACCAAGCGCCAAAGCTTTTCTCCAGATAAACCAGCAACCTGGCCACAGCACAACCCGGGAGAGGATGACTGCTTCAATAGTTTCTTACCCTGCTTGCATGGCGAGCTGATGGGTGCGGCATGCCGCTGTGGAGGAAACCCACCCGGCTCAGTTGTCACTTCATCTGAATGTAGCAGGCCAACGGCGCACGAAGGTTTGTACCGCTACTGAATGGCCCGGTCCAGCCGTGCAATGACCCGCTCTCTGCCCAGCAGATGCAACACTTCGAACATGCCAGGGGTCTCGAGTACGCCAGTGAGCGCGGCGCGCAAAGGCTGCATCACGGCTCCGGCCTTCAGGCCTTTCTGCTCGATAAAACTCTTGAATGCGGGTTCCGCCACTTCGGCCTCGAGGCTCGGGAGCTTCGCCAGCAAGGTTCTTACTTCGGGCAGATAGGCTGCGCCTTCCCGGATTTTTGCCAGCGCCTTTTCCTGCACCGGGTAATTGTCGGTGAAAAAGTATCCCGATTTTTCCACAAACTCTTGCAGGGTCTCGAAACGGGCGCGCATGGCCTCAGCCACCTGCTTCAAGTACGTGTCGTTCTGCCAGGTATACCCTGCCTTCTCCATGAAGGGTTTGAGGCGTTCGGCAAGATCATCCAGGGACAAGATCTCACGAATGTACTTGCCGTTGAGCCATTTTAGTTTGTCCCAGCCAAAAACCGATCCGCCCAGGCTCATGCGTTCCCAGCTGAAGTTTTCAATCATGTCTTGCAGGCCGAATACCTCGCGGCCGTCGGGCATGCTCCAGCCCATCATCCCCAGGTAGTTGAGCAAGGCCTCGGGCAGGATGCCCTGGTCGCGGTACCACTCGATCGAGGTATTGCCCTTGCGTTTGGAAAGCTTGCTTTTATCCGGGTTCAGCAACAGCGGCATGTGGTACCAGCGGGGTTCGGGCCAGCCAAAGGCCTGGTACAAGAGCACGTGGAGCGGGGCGGAGGGAATCCACTCCTCCCCGCGCACCGCGTCGGTTATACCCATCTCGTGGTCGTCCACCACTACCGCCAGGTGATAGGTGGGAAAGCCGTCCGACTTCAAGAGCACCGCATCCTCAATTCCGGAGTTCTCGAACTTAATAGGACCGCGAAGCTGGTCGTGGAGCACGGTCTGGCCAGTGCGGGGGGCTTTGAGCCTGACCACGTGAGGTTCCCCCTGGGCCGCCCGGTGGTTCGATTCTTCTTTCGAGATGCTCCTGGCCCTGCCGTCGTAGCCGCCACGCTGGCCCTGTTGCTGGAGCTCCTTGCGGATGGCATCCAGTTCTTCTGGCGTCTCGAAAGCCCGGTAGGCGTGGCCTTTTTCAATAAGCTCCTGGGCGTATTTTTGGTAGAGCGAAAGCCTCTCGGACTGGCGGTAGGGGGCGTTGGGGCCGCCAATATCCGGCCCTTCATCGTGAGAGATTCCTAACCAGCGGAGCGCCGCCAGGATGCGCGCCTCCGACTCGGCGTTGTAGCGGGCACGGTCGGTATCTTCGATACGGACAATGAATCTGCCCGCGTTTTTCTTGGCCCAGACGTAGTCAAAAAGCGCCTGGTAAGCGGTGCCCACGTGGGGGTCACCAGTGGGGCTGGGGGCGACGCGGGTAACAACCATACCTAATTAGCTTACAGGCTGGCTGCCGAGGTCCTGTGCTTGGGCCAGAAAAATTGACCGTGTTCACGGGCTAAAATTATGGTCATAGCTCTCACGCCGAGCTAAGCAGCCGGTGTTAGCCTGAAGCCGATGGAAGCCGTTTCCGTTCCCGGTATGGGCGCGCCACCAACGGGACAAGGGGTCCGCCTCGAGGCCCAAGGCCTTAGCAAAAGGTATGGCGCGCGTGAGGTGGTCCAGGGGGTCAGCCTGGGTCTTGGCCGGGGCGAGATTGTGGCGCTCTTTGGACCCAACGGGGCGGGCAAGACCACTACTTTTTACATGCTGGTGGGCTTCATTCACCCCAGCGCCGGCAGAATCCACCTGGGAGGCCAGGAGATCACCCGCCTGCCAATGTTCAAACGTTCAAGGCTAGGTCTTGGTTACCTGCCCCAAGAACCCTCCGCCTTCAGGCGCCTGACTGCCCAGGAGAACCTGCTTGCGGTGCTGGAGTTCCAGCCTTTGAGC
The DNA here is from genome assembly GCA_023382135.1 of Deinococcus sp. Classification (GTDB taxonomy): domain Bacteria; phylum Deinococcota; class Deinococci; order Deinococcales; family Thermaceae; genus JAMCQK01. The sequence continues at coordinate 15,080 of JAMCQK010000089.1, read as the reverse complement.
AAGAATGAACGACTGGAGCGGGCCCGGAGCCTCTTGGACGAGCTCGGCATCTCCCAGCTGGCGGACAAGTACGCTTACACCCTTTCCGGGGGCGAACGCAGGCGGCTCGAGATGGCCCGCGCGCTCTGCACCAACCCGAATTTCATTTTGCTGGACGAGCCATTTACTGGTGTGGATCCCAAAAACGTGCGCGATATCCAGAAGCTGATCGAGCAACTACGGGAGCGGCGCGGGGTGGGTATCTTCATCACCGACCACGCCGTGCGCGAAACCCTGGCCATTACCGACCGGGTCTACCTGATGTACGACGGCAGCATGAAGTTCCAGGGCAGCCCAGCCGAGTTTGCGCAGGACACCGGGGTCCGCCTTCACTACCTGGGGGATGACTACGAGTTATGAATAGATGGTTCATCACATGTTGGCGCGCTGAGGCTTATTGCGCCGAAAAGCCTCCCGCTGGCTGCGGACAGGCTCTGACATGACATTCTGGTCGCTGCTTTTCCTGCTGGTCATGGTGGCCGCGTTGGTGGCCTACCTGGGGGATGCCGTGGCCAAGCGGGTGGGCAAGCTGCACTGGCGGGTTTTTGGCCTGCGCCCAAGGGCCACCGCTACCGTGGTGGCGGTGATTACCGGAATGCTGATCGCTCTAGGAGCTTTCGGCACTTTCTTGTTTGTGGCCAAGGATGCGCGCGAGACCATTATTCAGGCCGAACAGGTGCGCCAGGAGCGAAACCAGCTGCGCACCGAAGTAAGAAGGCTGGAGGGGAGCGTTGAGGGGTTCAGACGCGAAGCGGCCCGGGCTTTTGCCGACCGTAGCCAGCTTGCCAGCGAGCGGCAGCAGCTGGAGGACGCGCTCAAAGGGGCGCAAGACCAGCTTCAGAAAGCCCAGACCGAGCGCGATAAACTGACTGCGGAACTGGAAAGCCAGCGCAAAGCGCAAGAGCAGGCGGCCAAAGAGGTCGCCCAGCTGGAGGCTGAACGCAAGCAGCTGGAGGGGTCAAAGGCGGACCTCGAGGCCGCCCAGGCCAAGCTAAAAACCGATGCCCAGGCTGCCCAGCAAAGGCTTGACCGGCTGGTGGCGGCCAGCAAGTTGGCCAAGGCCGAGCTCGGCCAGCTTCAGCTTCAGATGCGCAAGCTGAGCGCCCAGAAACAGTCGCTCGAGGGTGATGTGGCGTTGTTGTACGCCCGCCAAAAGGAAATTACCGGCGAGCGCCAGGGCCTCGAGGCCGAAGTCAAGAAGTTGCAAGACGCCCTGCAAGGCTCCCAAAAAGAGCAGACTGCTTTGCGCACCAAGGTCGCCGAGCTGGTCCGCGAGAACGGCAAGCTCAAAGAGATCCACAAGCTCATGCAAGCCAGCCTGGAGAAGCTGGTGAGCCAACTACTCCTAGCCGAGCAGGCCGTGACGCCGGGCCAGGAAAAGGCGGCCCTGGACGAGATCATTCGGCGTACCGAGGCGCGCGCGCGGCTCCTGGGCTTGAAGGGTAGCGAGGTGGTGGCCGCTCCCAGCTTTGATTCGCCAAGCACTCTAGGGTTACTGCTGGCGCGTTCCGCTGGCGTGACGCCCGAGGGCAGACTGCTGGTGAAGATTGAGTTCCGCCCCCGAGAACAAGCTTTTGCCAGCGGCGAGCTGCTGGCGGTGGGGTCGGTGGTGTTGCCGATGAGCCCGGAGAACTTGAGGCGGACGCTTGACCTGGTGCGTAAAGATGCTGAACAAAAACTGGCCGAGGCCGGCTGGGTGCCGGAGAAGCTGGCGCAGGGCGGGTTTGGACCCAGCGAGCTGGTTAACTTCATGAACGCCATCAACGGCAGGCGGGGCCCCGCCCGCATCGGGATTATTGCGCTGGACAATCTTTACCCGACCGAACCCCCGCGCTTCGGATTAAAACTGCTCCAATAACTTTTCTTACGCGACCACGGAATTAAGTATTTCCTTGGTGAGCTTGACCGAAGGGTCAAACTCACCAGGGCCAGAGGAGCGAGGAACACAGCGCGGCCTTTCAAGCCTTTTGGCAAACTTAGACTGGGGATATTTAGAACTAGGTGTGGCTGAGTTTGCGTACCGCCAAACGGCACGCGGCCAGGTCCCATAGCGCGTGCCCGACGCTTTTGAAGACCACCGGCCCTTTTTGCGGCCTGGCGCCCTCTATCACATTTTCTAAGGGCGTGACTCTAGACCAGTCCACGCTGGCTTGGATCAAGTCGCCTGCTTCGGCTTTAGCTCCCTCCAGCGAATCTACAAAAAGGCATGCACGCCCGATTAACCCGGTGGGAAGCTCTGCCATATCGGGACGGAAAGCGCCTACTGCGGCCACAAAGGCAACGGAGCGAAGGTTGTCGGGAATTACTGGGGAAGAGCTAGTGGTGGCCGTTACTACCAAGGTCACCTTTCCGGAGACCTCCGCCGGATTGCCGATCACAAGCGCTCTAAGACCTAAACTAGTTGCATAATCGGCGAGGCGGGCGGCATTCTGGCTGCTACGAGAGCATACGTACACCTCCGAAATACCGAGCGCGTCGTGGAAGGCCTCGAGGTGGGCTTTGGCCTGAACCCCTGAGCCCACGACCAGGAGCGGGCCATCCCGGTTGGGAGCCAGCAGCTTTGCTGCCAGCAGAGAAACCGCCGCGGTCCTGCGAGCGGTCACCGCCGCGCCGTCCAGAAGCGCTATCCGTTCGCCTGTGTGCGCGCTCATCACCCAGACTTCAGCTTTCACGCTGGATCTTTCCTTTGGATGTACGGTTACCAGTTTGGTAATCGCGAGCTGGTCATCCACTGCGGGCATCAGTAGCAGGCTTCCGCCTGCCGGGAGCTCCATTACCAGCCTTTCGGGCGCCCTAGCCCTGCCGGCTTTTTTGTTTTTTAGCACCGCCTGAATTTCCCCCAATAGCTCTGCATAGGGGAGCAGCCGGGAGGTCTCGAGGGCATCTAGAATACGCACCCGTCTACTCTAACGCCACAGCATCACCAATATGAACCACTCCGCCCTTGATTACGCGCGCGTACATTCCGCGCTTGTTGTATAGCAGCCTGGGTAGGCGCGGATCAAACACAGCCAGGGTCTCGCAGACAGTGCACGAGGTGGACAATCCCAGTAGCGCCCCAGCAACCCTGAGTCTTTGGCCGGGGCCAAGCTGATGTGGGTCAATATCCAAGATCAGATTCTCCCCTAGTGCACCATAGGCAAGTTCGATGCCAGACTCGCGGGCGGACTGGTAGGCGGGAAGTCCGGTGACCAGCACGGCCCTGGCGGCGTCTTTCCCTGCATGGCGGTCTCCCAGCGCGCCGTGTTCCGCAACCAGCTCTAACGACTCAACCCTGGTCTTGGGCAAACCAGGACCCCGGCCAAGGTGCAAGGAGAACACCCTGGCCATCACGGTAATTGCGCTCCCCGTGCCCAAAGGCCCGGTTTTACTTGATGCCCAGCCTGGTGCGGGCCTCGAGGACCTGTTGAGCGGATAACTTTGCGGCCCTGGCCAGTTTCACTTCTTGGCTGGTAAAAGCCCCCACCCCTTGCGGAAGGCTGTTGTTCCACTGAGTGGAAACGTAGTTGAGCACCGCGGCAATTTCCTCGTCTTTAAGCTGGCCAAAAGAAGGCATCACGCCGTTGTAGTTCTGGCCCTTGGCGGAAATCTGCCCGCTGAGGCCGAAGAGCAGTACTTGGATCAGGTAGTCCTTGCCCCCCTTGATGGCGAGCATCTCCGGCACCCGGCCCGCGAGCGCGGGGAAAGCCCCCGGCACCCCTTGGCCGTTTGCCTGGTGGCAGCCTATACAGTTTTGGTAAACCTTGGCGCCATCCACGGTGGGAGTTTGAGTGGTAGTGGCTGAAGCCGAGGCCACAGCCGAGCCGGTTTCGGCCTTGCGGGTGTCCAAGGTGTAATGGGCTTGCAGGTAGGCAATGATCTTTTTGGCGTCGTCCGCTGGGATGGTGGCCCCGAAAACGTTGATCATGCGGCCTACGTTGTTTTCCCAGTAGGCGGCAGGCATGGCGGGCTGCATAGTGATATAGGTGGTGCTGTGGCAGACGCTACAGTAGGCCGTTACCAAGTCCTTTCCTGGCCCTTCCTTGAGGTCTGGCGTGTACAAAGGCCAAGCCCCCACGCCGTAGACCGGGCCTTCCGCCTGGGAAACGGGAGCGGGCAGCAGGATGCTCCCAAGAGTGCCCTGGGTGTACTCGCCGGTCCTGTTCAGGCCGGGCATTGAAGACTGGGCCAGGGCAATCAATCCCAAGCCCAAAAGAACCATCCAGACGTGGCGTTTTTTCATTTTTGGCCCCCTAGCTGGCGTTACCAACCACAATTTCTTGCCGCTCAATCTTGTTCCATAGATAGCCACCGGGATTCCATACCCCTTCGTCGGGCTGAACATTGCCCTTTTCATCGGTGGCGCGAACCGCAAGCAGGTATTTGCCGGGCTTCTTTGGGGTCCAGCGGAACTCCCAGGTGCGGAAGGAGTAGGGCCCCAGGTACTCGCCTAAGGAGGCCAAATGCCAATTCTTTCCGTCGTTGTCAGAGACCTCGACCTTGGCCACCCGGCCGTAGCCGCTAAAGGCAATGCCGCGCACCGCCACCGGCATGCCCGCGGGAACCTTGCTGGAGCCGTCCGGGGTGATGATGAACGAGCGCACCGGCATGTTGACATTGCCGATGGGAACCGTCTTGACCTTGTTGGCAGCCACATCTTCTGGGGTGGTGGTGCCGCGGGCGGTGTCGGGAATGCGGTAGGCGGGCGTCATCCAGAAGTTTTTGTCTTCTTCGGTGAGCGCGCGGATCCACGTGAGGTGCTTCAGCCAGTAGGTGGCGAACTTGCCCGGAACTATCAGCCGCAACGGGAAACCGTTGAGAAGTGGAAGGGGCTCGTCGTTCATGGTGTATGCCAGAATGCATTCGTCGATGACTGGGTCGGTTACAGGCAAGGACTTCATGAACGCGTTGGACCCTTTGCCCTCGGGCCCTTTGCCGTGGTCCAGTCCCTGGAACTGAAGCTGTACCGTACCCTGCTTGATCCCGGCGGCGGCCAGAATGTCTTTCAGCCTGACTCCTGTCCACATGGAGTTGCTCATGGCGCCGTTGCCCCACTGGCCGCCCGGCACCCTGGGCTGGAAACGGCTGCGGGAGTTGCCGGAGCACTGGTTGACCGCGGCTACCGAAGCGGGTTTGAAGTTTGCAATCAGTTCTTCCAAAGAAAACCTGAGTGGTTTGTCCACGTTGCCTTCGACCGCAAGCCGCCAAGTGGAGAGGTCGATAGCGTTGGGGATTTCGTCTAAGTGGTAGCGCACGTAATGGGCCGCGTTGGGGGTGAGGGCGCTGGAGAAGTACTGGCGCGGGGTTTCCAGCTGGACAGGACGGTCGGTAAGGCGGATCAGCGGTACTTTTTGCGGGTACGTGACATAGGGGTTTACCCCGTTCCAGTAAGGGTTGGGGCCGGGTCCGGTGAAGCTCGGGACCGGCTGGGTGCTTTGGGAAGAAGCCTGAGCCTGTGCTCCGGACAGCCTGCCAACGGCCAGAGCCACGCCGGTTCCTCCCAGCAAATTTAACAACTGCCTACGCGAAAAGCGTGCTTTCGCCATATGCTTTCTCCTTTACACCAAGTTTAGCGTCCCGACAAGCCGGCTGCAAGAGGCCTCGCTCAGCCCGTGAGGGCCAGTTGTTTTCAGGTCTTCCGAGCGCTAGCATTACTACGCGTTGCAGGCTAACAAGACCAGCGGCACTGTCTACGGGCCCGGATTAGATTTTCCTAATCGGGCTTCACACGTCCTTAACGGCCCCCGGCTAACCTGAGGCGTGGAGGTAATCTAAATGGCTACTCGTTCTTCTGCACTTGGCTTCGGGGCACTTCTGGTGATCGCGGGCGCGGTGCTCTGGTGGGGGATAAGCCAGAGCCAGCCGCCGAGCGCTCCTCCTGCGGTGGCGCCAATACAAGAAAACCGGGCACTACTGGAAAACGAAAGCAACACCATTGAGGTAGTGCAAAAGATGGGCGACGGCGTGGTGTATGTTTCCACCCACACTAATCCCGCGCCCAGGGGACAGGTACCGGAGGGTTTCGAGTTGTTTGCTCCCTTCTTCGAGATGCCGGCCCCGCGGGAGGGAACCGGCTCCGGCTTTGTGATCGACGCCAACGGGTATATCCTGACCAACAATCATGTGGTGGACGGGGCCGATCAGATTACGGTCAAGTTCCACAACGACCCCAAGGAATATAGCGCCAAGGTGGTGGGTACCGCCAGGGCTTTGGACATTGCGCTTATCAAAGTACAGGCCCCGCGAGAGCGGCTCAAACCCATGGTGCTGGGCGATTCGGACAGCGTGAAAGTGGGGCAGAAGGCTATTGCCATGGGAAACCCGTTTGGCCTCGAGTTCACCGTGACAGAGGGCATTGTCTCAGCGGTACGCAGCAACCAGGGGGCGGTTGAAACCCTGGTGCCCACGGTGATCCAGACCGACGCGGCGATCAACCCCGGCAACTCGGGCGGGCCGTTAATCAACTCGAGGGGTGAGGTGATAGGCATCAACACGTCCATCGCCAGCAGCAGTGGCCAGTCTTCCGGCGTGGGCTTTGCCATCCCCATCAACTTGGCCAAGCAGTATCTGCCCGATCTCAAGGCGGGCAAAAACTTGTCAGGCAGTGAGGTACGCCGCTCGCTGCCGCTTTCGCCCGAAGTGGCCAGCCGCCCGCGCATTGGGGTGGAGATTGCCGATCTTGCCGCCTATCCCGCGAGCGTGCGCGCCCGTTACAACCTGCCTTCCGCCGGCGTGATGATTACCGGCGTTCAGCAGGGTTCCCCGGCGGCCCGCGTTGGGCTCAAGGGGGCGAGCAAGACCGTAGTGTTTTCTGTCCCGGGGGGCCAGGAGGCGGAGCTAGGGATCGATGGCGACATCGTGCTCGAGGCCGACGGGCAGAAGATCATCTCGGCCCGCCAACTGGCGGATATTATCAGTTCCAAGAAGTCCGGCCAGGCGGTGAACCTCAAGATCCTCCGTGACGGACGCCAGCTAAGTATCCGCGTAGTCCCCCAGGTCTTGCGCTAGTAGATTGTCCAGCGCTCCCGTCCAGTTAGATCTGGACGGGAGCTCCTGTTTGTTCTCAAAACTTATTTCAGGTCTAATTGGAAATTTAGCGCCCGCGCAAAAGCCACAAGCCCCTCGCGGTCTGACGGATCCAGGAAGTAACGGAAGTTGGCCAGATAATGCTGCATCAATGGGTAAGAAATTCCTAGGCGGCCCGATTCCGAGCGGGCAACGGCCTCGAGGTTGCCAAGCCCTTTCACCCTGGCCGCCCTGAGCCTGTTCAAAACCTGCTCCGGAGGCGGCTCATCGCGGCGTGTGGCCCAGAGCGCGAACACAAAAGGCAGCTTGGTGCGCTCAAACCACTTCATGGAAAGGTCGGTGACGCAAAGACCAGCAAACCGAGTGGGAAGGCGGTGCGCCAGAACATCTTGCTCGGTGAGCAGGCTCGCATAACTTTGAATTGCGCGGTCGCCAATCAAGAGCACGCCGTGGTAGTTTTCCAAAAGCTCTAACCCCCCCTGCTCAGCGGTGTACTGGGGTTCCAGCCCATCTAAACGGGCCAGGTGTTTGAGCAGCTCCACCGAGGTTGCGCTTTCGGTGGTCAGTGCCACACGGGCGAGTTCGTTCCAAGGCACCCTGTGAAACAAGTTAACCGAGTAGACCCTCCCCAGTACCGAAATAGAGAAGTCGGGCAGCGCCGCAAGCTTGTCCTGATGCTGTAAAAAAAAGTGCGAAGAGACCAGGCTCAAGTCCACCTCTCCGTTCAAGAGCCAGCGGTTAAGCTCGGTGGGAACGCCAAAGCGTATCCGGAGCCGCTGGTCTTGCTCCAGAAAGTGCTGGAGCGGTGCGGTGTTGGCGTAACCAGGGAGACCCAGGGTGTACATAGCTTCCTAGCCCCCCCCGCTTTGTGGGGGGAGGCCGCTCGTCCGCGCGGAATGAATCATCATGCTTCGGCTCTGCGCGTGATCTCCACGGCAACCTTTTCTTTCTGAAGCGCGGGCGCCTGCTCCGCCCACACCTTGACCACGTTATAAACGGCGTCCCGCTCAACGGGTATGCGCCCGGCGGAGCGGATAAAGCCCGCGAGCTGTTCTTTGGACAAACCTTCGGGTGTGGGTGAGCCCGCCATGTGGACAATGCGCTCTTCGATCAAGGTTCCATCTACATCGGTAACGCCCCAGTCCAGCGAGACCTGCGAGAGTTCGGGTGTCAGCGTAGCCCAGTAGCCCTTGATGTGGGGAAAGTTGTCCAAATAAATGCGTGCCACTGCCAGATTGCGGAGGTCATCCAGTCCGGTGGTGAACTCGCGCTTGCCAAGCCCTATGGCGAGCTTGTTGCCGTCTGGTTGGAAAGCCAGCGGGATGAAGCTCATGAAGCCGCCGGTCTGGTCCTGGAGTTTCCGTAGCCGGTCCATGTGGTCGAGCCGCTCTTCCAGGGTTTCGATATGCCCGTAGAGCATGGTGGCATTGGTAGGAATGCCCAACTCGTGCGCAGTCTGGTGTACCTCGAGCCAACCCTCTGCTTTTACTTTGGCCCGCGCAACCTGCGACCTCACGCGTTCCGAGAAAATCTCCGCGCCTCCCCCGGGCATGGCGTCGAGCCCGGCGTCTTTCAAAGCGGAAAGCACCTCACGGTAACTGGATTTGGCGATCTTACTGAAATGGTGAATTTCGGCGGCGGTCCAGGCTTTCACCTGGACCCCGGGAAAATTTTGCTTGAGCGCGGAAACTAACTCCAAGTAATAATCAAAAGGTTTTTTGGGGTGGTGGCCGGAGGAAATGTGAATCTCGGTCAGGCCCGGCTGGTACTTCGAGCGCACCCAGTCGATGGCCTCGTCCACTTCCCAGTCCCAGGCGCCCTCCTCGCCAAACTTGCGTTGGAAGGCGCAAAAGGTACAGCCCACGTAGCAGATGTTGGTCTGGGAAAACCTCAGGGAGTGAACAAAATAGGTATGGTCGCCGTGCTTTTGCAGCCGGACCTGATTGGCAAAACGCATAAGGGTGGGAAGGTCCCGCGTGTGGTAGAGCAGCAGGCCCTCTTGGAACGAAAGCCGTTCACCCGCGGCGATTTTTTGGCTGATGGGGATCAGGTTGGGATCGCGGATATGGTCCATCCCCGTTATCCTAGCACCTGGGGCAGGCCAAAAAAGAAAGCCTGTTCGGTATTTTGTGGTGAAGGTTTTGGCTACCCGTCGGGCTCTCTAGCTTAGTCGGGCCCGCCGGAGGAACCCATAGCGCCGTTTGCCGCAGCCTGAGCAGAAACTGCTTGGCCAGCCTTCCTGGAGGCGGAGCCACCAAGAAGCGTGGACTCGCGCTCCACCAGAGCGGGCTCAAAGCGGATTGTTCTAGGTTTACCGTTAAAACCCTTCATCCGCTCAAGCAAAAATTCCGCCGCGCGGGCGCCCATGGCCTCCACCGGCTGAGAAAGGGTGGAAAGTTGTTTTTCCTGGGTCCAGGGCTGGCCGTCGTAGCCGAGCACCAACAGGTCCCGGCCCAGTTCTAACCCAAGCCTTTCGGCTTCTTCCAGCACACCCAGCGCCAGCAAGTCGGCTCCGGCAAAGATGGAGAGGGGGGGCCTAGAAGCAACCAGCCTTTGCGGGCTGAGCGAGGCCTGCAGGAAATGTTGCAGCGCCAGCCGCCCGCCTTCGGCGGAAAGCCTGGTAGTGAATACGTGCGAGCGCGGCAACGCCAGCTTCATTTCCCGCAACCCCTGCTTGAAACCCGCCAGTCTTTCGGCAAATACCGTGTGGTTGAACGCTTTGTCAATGTCCTCTTCCACCGTAATCGCAAAGCACCTGCCCAGAGGCGCTAAGTGTTCGGCGGCAATCTTTCCGCCCAGCCGGTTATCCATAAATACCGAGTCGTAATGGGCACTCTTGGTATCCACAAAGACCACCGGGTGGTCCGTTGGCAAACGCTTGTCTTCGAAGAGCTCGGCGAGATCGTAGGAGGAAATAATCAGTCCATCGGTCTGGTAAGCCAAGGTATCGCTCTGGAGGTAGCGCTCCAGACGGCGCGGCGAAAGCAAGGGGAAAAGCGCCAGCTCGAAGCGTTCGCGTTCCAGCACTTTCTCAATCCCTTCTATCAGCCGGCTGTAAAACTCGGTGGCTACAAAAGGCAGCATCACCGAAACGGTGTAACTGCGGCCCCCGGCCACGCGCCGGGCGTGCGGATTGGGGCTATAACCCAGTTTTTCCATCGCTCGTTGTACCCGAAGCCGTGTTTCGTCCCGCACCGCAACATGATTGTTCAACACCCGGCTCACTGTGCCGATGCCGACTCCGGCCAGCCTGGCGACCTCGTTGATGGTGGGCTTGCGCTTCTTCATCCAGTGGTTCCGCCGCATCCCACGCGAGAGTAACGCGCCGAGATTCGTGTACAGCATACAATTGGCCACGGGTACGTCAAGGCAATGGGGGACCGATGACCGACTTTCTTTTGGTTGTAACCGCCTACCTTACGGGTTCGGTCAGTTTTGGGCAGGTAGCCGCCAGGATTCGGCGCACCGACCTGGTCTCGCGCGACGTGCCGGGTGGGTCAGGGGTTTTTCGCCAACTGGGCCCCGCTTGGGGTATTACGGTTGCGCTTCTGGACCTGGCCAAGGGCGCGCTGACGGCGTGGGCGAGCAGCCTGGGAGAATCTTCCTGGCTGGAGCCTTTGATGGCGGCGGCCTTGGTAGCCGGGCACAACTGGCCGCTTTACTTTGGCTTTCGGGGCGGCGGGGGCATCGCGCCCACCATCGGTTTCTTTGGCTGGCTTTTCCCCACAACCACTTTGAGCGCCGTGGTTGTGGGCCTGCTGGTTATGCTCTTGTACTGGCGCGGCTACTGGATACGGAACCGTACCAAGGTGTATCCGGCTCCGGTGGCAGCCATGGTGGCGTATCCCATGATGCTGGTTTTGCTACGGGGGGAGCCAGCCGCGTTCTATACGTTTTTGCTGGTAAGCGTGCTGGTGGCGATCCGCGGCATCCGGATTATGCGGAACAAGTGGTGATCCCACCGCGGGCGTGTCGAACTTTGGCCGCCGTAGCTTGGCCAGAGGCCTTGCTCGGCCCCCTGGGGCTAATTATCTCCAGTCTAAGTTTGTCGAAAGGCTTGAAAAGCCGCGCTGTGTTCCTGCCCGCTTCGCAGCAGGCGGGCCTTACTCCCTCTGGCCCTAGTGAGTTTGACCAAAGGGTCAAACTCACTAGGAGATACTTAGTTGTTTCTGGGCCCCCGTATTCTGGAGCCTGGTGAATGGTAATGCGGGTACTGGCAGCAAACAAGCTGGAATACGCCGTGGGCGGCAACGACCTGCTGCTGGGGGTGGAGTTTTCGCTTTACCTGGGTGACCGCGTGGCACTAGTTGGCAGGAACGGCTCAGGTAAGACCTCGTTGTTGCGCATACTCAACGGAGAACTCGAGGCCAGCCGCGGAACCATCAACCTTGCGCCGGGGGTTCAGACCGCCCTGCTGGCGCAAGAACCGCAGTACCCGGCGGGCAGTACCCTGCGCCAGGTTTTGGAGCGGGGCTTTGCCCGCTTGGAAGCGATGGAACAAGAACTCTTGGGCCTCGAGGCCCGCCTCTCCGATCCCGAAACCTACTCCCGCTGGGACCAGCTGCACCAACGCTTCGAGACCGCTGGCGGCTACACCAGGGCCGCCCGTTACCGCTCGGTGCTGAAGGGCCTGGCTTTTGAGGGTCGCGAAGACCACCAAGCCAGCGAACTCTCCGGCGGCGAAGCCCGCAGGCTGGCGCTCGGCGAGGTGCTGCTTTCCGGCGCGGACATACTGCTCTTGGACGAGCCTACCAACCACCTGGACCTGGGCATGCGCGACTGGCTCGCGGGCTTCATCACAAATTTCGGTGGCGCCTTGATGCTGGTATCCCACGACCGCGGGTTTCTGGACCGGGTGGTCAAAAAAGTTGCTTGGCTCAGGCGGGGCAAGCTTTTGTGGTACCAAGGGAACTACTCGAGCTTCAGAGGGCAGCGCGAGAAACAAGAAGCGCAGGAACTCAAGGACTACCAGGCCTGGCAAAAGGAAAAGGAACGCCTCGAGGCCGCCCTGGCCGAGTTTAGGCGCTGGGCCGCTTCCAGCGAAAAAATGGCCGCCCGCAAGGACGCCATGGAGAGCCGGGTGGAGCGTTTTCTGCTCGAGGCCCCGCCGGTACCGGTACACGCCGAGGGCGTGGTCAGGATGCGTTTTCCGGCGGACGCCGGGCCTGAACGCGTGCTCGAAGGCGTCGGGCTGGAAAAGTCGCTTTCTGGCCGCAGGCTTTTCCGGGTGGAAAGCCTGGTCGTCCGGCGGGGTGAGCGCGTGGCCATTATTGGCCCCAACGGTGCGGGCAAGACCACCTTGCTCAAGGTGCTTCTGGGCCTGCTCCCTTCCGATGACCCCAAGGGCCACCTGCGCACCGGCACGAACGTGCGCGTGGGCTACTACGATCAAAAACTGTCTGGCTTCGACCCGGATACCACCTTGTACCAGACCCTCTACCGCATCCTGGGGGAGAAGGCTCACGCCGCACTGGGCGCCTGGCAGTTTCCCTATCTGGCGCAGTTCAAAAAAATTTCGGCGCTTTCCGGCGGAGAACGGGCACGGCTTTCGTTGCTAGCGCTTTCGTTAGAGGAGGCCAACCTGCTGGTGCTGGACGAGCCGACCAACCACCTGGACCTCGAGGCCACCGAACGCCTGGAAGAGGCGTTGTCCGAGTATCCCGGCACGCTGCTCTTGGTCTCGCACGACCTCTATTTCCTGAACCGGCTGGCCACCCGTACTTGGCATATTACCGATGGAGTCTTCACCGACTACCCTGGCACACCAAGAGCGTACCTCGAACGCCAGCAGTCCCGGGCTGCGCCAAGTTTGCCGCCGCGGACACCCTCGCGCATACCTGGTGTCAAGCCAAAAGAAAAACCCAAGGGCCGCTGGCGCTTGGAACGCGAGCGCGAAGCGCTGGAACAGGAAATCGCCAGCTTGGAGTCTGGCCTCGGAGCCTTGCGGCAGATGGTTGGCGAAGCGGGCCTGGGTCCGGAAGAGTACACGCGGCTGGCGGGCGAAATGGAGGGCCTCGAGGCCCAGCTTGCCGAGAAATACCAACGCTGGGAGACCCTGGCGCAGGAGCTGGAATTGTAGATGTTGTTTACCACACATCAATATCAGGTCTGTGCAGGGGCCGCCGCTGTGCGCTCCCTACCGTAAAACAGTGATCAAATTTGATCCGGGGATATAATTTCCCCATGAAGATCGTGCGTTTTAATCATGGCCGCTGGGGGTTCTTGAAAGGCGAAACCATCCACGAGACCGACGCCCCCGCAGGCAACCCTACAGGCCTCCATTTTGACCTCGCCAGCGTGCGCCTCTGTGCCCCCGCTGCGCCCAGCAAAATTGTCTGCGTGGGCCGAAACTACCTGGACCACATCAAAGAAATGGGCCACATGTCCCAGGAACTTCCCGCCGAACCTGGCATCTTTCTCAAGGGCCCCAACACACTGGCCGACCCTGGTGAGCCCGTACCCTATCCCTCTTTTACCCGGCTGCTTCACTATGAAGGCGAGCTTGCTGTTGTAATTGAAAGCCGCATGCAAAATGTGCCGGAAGCCGAAGCCCTCGAGCACGTACTGGGCTATACCTGCGCGCTCGACATAACCGCGCGCGACAAGCAGAAAACCGACCTGCAATGGGTGCGCGCCAAATCCGCCGACAAATTCTGCCCTCTAGGCCCCTGGCTCAAGACCACGCTAGACCCGCAGGACACCACACTGCGCACCTACGTCAATGGTGTGCTTCGGCAAGAGGCGCACACCTCGCAGATGATTTTTCCAGTGGCCAAAATTCTGAGCTACATCAGCTCCTTCATGACGCTGGAGGCGGGCGATGTGGTGCTCACCGGTACCCCGGAAGGCGTGGGCGAACTCAAGCCCGGCGACAAGGTCGAGGTTGCCATTGAAGGCATCGGCAGCTTGCATACACCTATTGTGTAGCTCCCCCTCTATTTGGGAGCGGGCCGGGGTGAGGGCATGATCCACATCCTAGACCTCCATTACCGTGCGCCCCGCACTATCGCGTCGTTCGTTATCGATACCCCAGAGGGCCCCGTGGTTATCGAGACCGGGCCGGAGTCATGCTTCGCCGCGTTGGAAAAAGGCCTTGCGGGTTTTGGTTATAGCAGAGAAGATGTGCGCCACGTTTTTGTCACCCACATTCACCTTGACCACGCGGGCGCCGCTTGGAGGTTCGCCCAGCACGGCGCCACCATTTATGTACATCCCAAAGGCGCGCCCCACTTAGCGGACCCCAGCAAGCTTTGGGCCTCGGCCACCCGCATTTATGGTGACCAGATGCGAACCCTATGGGGCCGGATGGAGCCGGTTGGAGGGTCCCAGATTCGGACCTTGGCGGACGGCCAAGTGATTACCTTCGGTAACACCAAAGTCAAGGCCCTCGAGGCCCCCGGCCACGCTCCACACCACCTGGCCTTCCAGGTGGAAGACGCTCTTTTTGGCGGCGACGCGGCTGGCGTGCGAATTGGCGGGGGTCCGGCTGTTCCGCCGTGCCCTCCACCGGACATTCACGTGGAAGGCTGGCGCGAAACGCTGGCGCGTATCCGCAGCCTGGGGCTTGACACGCTCTACCTGACCCACTTCGGGGCGTATACCGATGTGGAGAGCCACCTGGACACCCTGGAAGAAACCCTGCACCGCTGGTCACAGTGGATCAAAAACCAACTCCGCTCAGGCAAAGCTCAGGAACAGATAACCCCGCTCTTCGAGCACAAGGTCGCAGCCGAACTTTTGCAGGCGGGGCTGAGCCAGGCCGAGGTGAGTGAGTACGAAATTGCCGACCCCGCCTGGATGAGCGTGCAAGGCCTTAGCCGCTACTGGCAGAAATTTCATCCCGAGGAAATTCTGGCAACCTGAGCTCAGGCGGCTTGCTACCGGTACAGAAGGGAACTAGGAGCATGGCGAGCCTTGCACCTCCTGCTGGCCGGGTTGCCAGATGCCGTCCTTGAACCGGATGCTCTTGTAAACCTCCTGGAGTCGATGGAACAACTGAAGCCCACGAAAGAATTTCTTCTCGGCTACCAACTGCA
>JAMCQK010000121.1 GCA_023382135.1 Deinococcus sp. | reverse complement strand
GGTTGTTGAGCCAGGCTTGTCAGGGTTACCAGTGCTGTTCCAATTAAAGACGGGTAATTCGCGCCATCGGCCCCGGCGGCGAGCTTGATCTCGGATGGTGGCTGCACCAGGGAGCTAGACTTTTTGACTCCTGCCTTGATAAACACGCTCTATGCAGATCCGGTTCGATAAGGTCCTCCGTGACCCAAACCTAAGGCCTCGCTCAGCCCATGAGGGCTGATTGTTTCCAGGCCTTCCGCCGCACCCATCCGGAGCGAAAGGTGGGCCAGGGCGCTCAAAGGTGTCTCCTCCGGATTCACCTCCACCAGATACGCTCCCGCTCGCAGCGCCACACGCCCCAAGCTGGCGGCAGGCTCCACCTGCGCGCTGGTTCCCACCACCAAGGCAGCCTGGCAGCTTGAAAATGCTTCCAGCGCCCTTTCGAAAGCGCCTTGGGGAAGGGTTTCTCCGAACCAGACCACGTCCGGCCTGGCCCTGGAACCGCACTCAGAGCAGAAAGGTGGTGGAGCAAATGAATCCGGCTCCGGTAGTGAAAACCGGTGTTGGCAGCTTTCGCAGCGCGCACGGGTAATATTCCCGTGGAGCTCTACCAGCAGGCGGGATCCCGCCCGGGCGTGGAGGTCATCCACATTTTGCGTAACCAAGAGAAAACTGCTCTCGTCGGCGGCAACAATGGTGGCCGCGATGCGGGCCTCGAGTCCAGCCAGCAGAAGGTGTGCCCGGTTCGGGCTGACCTCCCGCACCTTACGGTAGCGCCAGGCATACCATTCCCAAACTTTCAGCGGGTCTTTCTGGTAGGCCTCCGGTGTGGCCAGCTCCTCTAGCCGGAAGTTTTGCCACAGGCCGCCGGCGCCGCGGAAGGTGGGCACCCCGGATTCCGCCGAGATGCCGGCCCCCGTCAGCACCGCTATGCGGGAGGCGGTCCGGATCCGCTCGCGGGCAAGCTCAAGAGATTCCACCTCCAAAGTCTAAAATAAACCTGTGACCAGAGAATCCCTGACCTTGCACGCCCGCATGGGACCTCCCATTGCGCTTGCTGGCTCGGTGCCGGTCGTGGGCTCTTTAGGGTTCTATCTGTCGTGGCAAAACCAAGGGATAACCTTTTGGGACAGCATTTTTATGGCCGTAATTACCATCACCGCGGTTGGTTACGGCAAGGTCTACCTGCTCGGAAGGCCGGGGTGTGTCTGGGCCATCTTGGTGGCGTTCACGGGCGTGGGGGGTTTGTTTTCAGCTTTTCGGTGGCACTAGACTACTGGGCAACCAGAGAGCTAATGTGCCTGAGAGGATAGCGATGCGACTTTTCTCCGCCCAGGCCATGCGTGAAGCCGACCAAAAAGCGGCGGCGATGGGTATGTCTACTCTTCGCCTGATGGAAGCCGCTGGCAGGGCGGTTGCGGATTACGTGCAAAAGCATTTCGACAGCAAGGTGCCCGTGGTGGTGCTGGCGGACAAAGGGAACAACGGCGGAGATGGTTTAGTGGCAGCGCGTTTTTTGACCGAGAAAGGCTACACGGTAGAAGTGTTCGCCGAGCAAGGGCAGCAAGGTGATGCGCTGGTGGTAAGGAGAAGCCTTGAAACAACAAGCCCTCACGGGCTGAGCAAGGCCCAGCTAGCCATCCATCCACTTTCAGACTGGGTACCCAGACAGGGCACCCTGGTGATTGATGCCCTCTTCGGCACCGGCCTTACCAGGCCCCTGGAAGGCCTTCACGCCAAACTGGTGGAAGATATAAATACTTCCGGTGTTCCGGTGATCGCCGTGGATGTGCCGTCCGGTCTTCCCTACTCACCCCACGTCAAGGCAACCACCACGCTTGCGCTTGCGGGGCTCAAGCACGAGCATTTGTTTTTCCCCGCGAGAAGCGCATGCGGACAGATTGTGCTGGCGGATATCGGGATGCCACCCGAACTGCTGGAAAACCCCGGCCTTCCCGAATTGCTGGTGCCAAACTCCATGCGAGGCCTGCTACCCAGGCGCGAAGGTGACGCGCATAAAGGCAGCGTGGGAAGAGTCCTGGTGGTGGGCGGTTGCGACTACTATCGTGGAGCGCCCGCGCTGGCTGCTTTAGGGGCTTACCGGGCGGGAGCAGGCCTGGTCAGTGTTGCCTATCCACGAGAAGTGGCCATGGCCCTTCCTTTAGAAGCGGTGCATCTTCCGCTTGAGGTTTGGTCTACCAGCGGGCTCAAACAGGCTAAAGCTGAAGCGGTAGCAGCCGGAATGGGTGCAGGCGAAAAAGGCCTCGAGGCCGCCTTTGCGGTGCTCGGGCTTGGCCTGCCTACTGTGCTGGATGCCGACGCGCTCTACCCAGATGTGGTGAGAGCCTACGCAAAGGCCAGGCTGCCGGTGGTGATAACACCCCATCCGGGAGAAGCCTCGAGGCTGCTCGGCTCCAAAGCACCCGATATTGCGTCCAACCCCCTCGAGGCCGCCCGCGAACTGGCTTTCCGCTACAAAGTAACCGTGGTTCTCAAAGGCGGGCCTTCGGTAGTTGCAGGTCTTGGTCCTGATACTGAACATGCCAGGTCTGACACTTCACGCATGACCGGTGGCACAAATGCCGCTGTCGGCGTGGAGCGTTCGGTGTTGGTCGTTGGGCATTCAGCATTGGGCATTCGGCGCGCGGTCAATACCACCGGCAACCCCGCCATGGCCTCCGGCGGGATGGGAGACGTCCTCTCCGGCGTGATTGCCGCCTTGCTCGCCGCTGGGCTTCCCCCCTGGGATTCGGCAAGGCTTGGCGTGTATCTGCACGGGCTCGCGGGGGACCGGATTAATCAGGTTGGAATGCTCGCCCACGAAGTGGCGGACCAGCTACCCCATGCCCGTGCCCTGCTTGAAAACAACAAGGTTAAAGCGTTCTGGCAGCCCGAATAGGCACGGTTGTTTTCTTCCCCGCCCTACGACTCCACGTCTGGAATCTCGCAGATATAATCCCAAATACAGTCGCGATTGCTAAAAAGCCCCTCGGCCGAAATTCGGCAAGCTAGCTCCTGGCAAGACAACTTACCCTTGAGCTGCGCCACCGCTGGTTATGATAGGCCGCATGCGGCGGCTTCTGGTTCCGGCTACTCTGGCGAATCTTGGTTCGGGCTTCGACGCCCTTGGGGTCGCGCTTGACCTGTTTCTTGAGGTGGACGCGGAACCCGCGCCAGAGGACTCGTTTACCTATACCGGCGATGGCCAGGTGCCTTTCACCCAAGATAACCTGGTTCACCAGGGCTACCGTGCGGCCTGGGCCGAGCTGGGGAAAGCTGGTCCACCAGTGGCCATCCGTGCCAAGAATCCCATCCCGCTTGCCCGGGGCATGGGCTCCAGTTCCGCCGCACTGGTGGCGGGAGCCGCGCTCGCGGATGAAATGAGCGGAGGGAAACTTGGGCGCGACGGGGTTTTCCGGGTGACTGCCGGCCTCGAGGGCCACCCCGACAACGTCGCGCCCGCGGTCTACGGGGGCTTTGTGGCGGCCTTGGCCCAGCCTGCTGTAGCGATCCCACTGCCAAGGCCGGCGGACCACGTCTTTGTGTTGGCGGTTCCAGCGCACAACCTGCCTACGCCGGAGGCGCGGGCGGCGCTGCCAAAGAAAATTGATTTCGATGATGCGGTTTTCAACCTGGCCAGAAGCGCCCTCTGGCCCGCGGCGCTTTACGCGGGCCGTTACGATGCCCTGAAGTACGCCGCCGAGGACCGTATACACCAACCCCACCGCGCACACTTGATGCCCGGGCTCTGGGAAGGCCTCGAGGCCGCCTATTCCGCCGGGGCGGTGGCCGCTTTTGTGGGAGGCGCAGGTCCCACGCTAGCCGCCTTGGTAAAAAACAGCCTGGCAGAACGGCTGCGCTCCGCGCTCACAACCTACGCGGGAGAGACAGGCAAGACTTTTGTG
>JAMCQK010000073.1 GCA_023382135.1 Deinococcus sp. | reverse complement strand
GGACATGCCAATGGCATCCGCGCCTATGTTGCGGAGAAGCCTTAGCTCCGAGCGGCTGGAGAACGCCGGACCGGAGACCCAGACATACACCCCTTCCCGCAGGCCCAGGTTCTGGCTGCGGGCAACTTCCTTGGCCTTGGCGATCAGGCCTTTGTCGTAGGCCTCGAACATTACCGGGAACCTAGGGCCCAGGCGCTCGTCGTTGGGGCCAGTGAGCGGGTTGGCGCCGGCAAAGTTGATGTAGTCCAGGTGCAGCATCAGGTCTCCCGCCTGCCAGTGGGGGTTGAGCCCCCCCGCGGCAGAGGTGACAAAAAAAGTCCTGGCGCCCATAAAAAACCCTGTCCGGACCGGGTACACCACCCTCGAGGCCGGGTACCCTTCGTAGTAATGCACCCGGCCTTTGTAGGCCACTACCGGCTTTTTCTCCAGGTAGCCGAGCACCAGCTTGCCCTCGTGGCCGGGCGCGGTGGAAAGCGGAAAGTGCGGCAGTTCAGCGTAAGAAAAGACCGCCTTGGCCTCGATTTCATCGGCCAGGGGACCGAGCCCCGATCCCAAGATAATGCCCGTCTCGGGCACAAAATCGGTGCGGGCGCGGATATAAGCCAAGGTTTCCTGTATTTTTTGGTAGTCAGTAGCGGCTTCTGGCATGGCCAGAAAATCATACGCCAGCCAGCGAAAACTAAAGAAGCCTCTCACTCCCGGTTCACGGCGCGCCCTAAGGCTTCTCCGCATGAAGCAGATTGTGGCCTTGGCCGTGCTGTTGGCGTTCGCGGTTGCCGCACCTTTGCAAGAGGTTGAAGTTGTCGGCGTGGACCCGGTTCTGGGCGCGCTCGCGCGGGTGGCGCTCCCCTTTGGCGCGGGAGATGAGCCTGGAGACCTCGAGGCCGCCCGCAAGGCAGTGCTTGAAACCGGTTACTTCAAAGACGCCAAACTGCGCATTGAGAACAACAAGCTGATCGTGGAACTGGTGGCCAACCCGCCCATAGCGGAGGTCACAGTGGACTCGGCAGCGCAGCAGCCCAAGGCCATCCTGCGCTTCCTGGAAAACGAGTACGCCATCGGCCCCGGGGCCACCTACAACCCGGTTAAGCTCGCCGAGGCTACCGCGGCTATTTCCGCCGCCTATCGTGAAGGGCTCTTTCCCTTCGCGCCCAAGGTGACCTTCAGCGCCACCGAGACCGACAAGGGCATGAAGATTGCCATCAAAATAGATGAATCACCCGAGGTGAGCAAAATCGAGGTTGGCCCTTCAAGCTATGTACCCAGGGACCGCCTGCTGGCGCTGGCAGAGCTCATTCCGGAAAACGGGCGCTTCAGCGCCGAGCGCTACCAGACCGTCCTGGAGGAGATCCGCCGCCTCTACGAAGGCGCGGGTTACCGGGGCAGCGGGGTGGACCTGGCCGCCACCATCCTGGAAGGCGGCACGCTCAAGTTGGCGCTGCAGGAGCTCAAGATAAGCGAGATCATAGCGCCGGGATTTGAGCTGGCCGACCTTGGCGTGAAGGCGGGCGACCCCTTCAACGTTGACAAGCTGATCGACGGCATCAACGTCATCTCGCGCAAGATGAGCCGGGTGGTAAACTTCCGCCCCGAGCTGGTGGGTCCGGGCGCGGTCCGTATCACGCTCGAGGCGGGCGCGGAACGCTACGGGGTGATCAAAGAGGTCAAACTGGAAGGCGCCAGCGTCATTCCCAACGACAAGCTGATAGCCTCGCTCAAACTTCGCCCCGGCGATGAGTACAACCCCAACATCGCAGCCGAAGACTTTAGCCGCCTGGTTCGCATTTACGGCGAGAGCGGTTACGCGGTGCTTTCGCAGCCCGAGTTCACCTTCAAAGATGGCGTCTACCAGCAGCGGGTGCGTGAGGTAAAAATCGCTGGATACATCATTGAGCCCTCGGGCCTTCGCACCCAGCCAGAGGTCATCCTGCGCGAACTGCCCAAGGTGGGAAGCGTGCTCTCGGGGCCCGCGCTGCTTGCGGGAATCTCGCGGATCCTGCAAGCCGGGGTACTCGCCGAGCCTCCCCGAAGAGAGTTCCTCCCGGGCAAGGCGCCCGACGAGGTAATCGTCAAGCTTACGGTGAAAGAAAACCGCTTCATCAACCTGCTTCCCACCATCAGCTGGAGCAGCATTGAGGGCTGGTCGGGGGTTTTCAGCATCAAGGACACCAACCTGTGGGGCCTGGCACACACCGCTGGCCTCGAGGTCTCCTTCGGCCAGAACGACGCCCACGATAATTTCTCCTTTGGCGCCTCCTACACGGTTCCTTGGCTCTACATCGATTTCGCGGATTTCATGGACGTGCGCACCAACGTGGCGCTTGAAATTTACTCGCGCCCCCGCCCCAATAACGACCTGAAGGACACCAGCGACCAGAAGACTGGCTGGCAGTACAGCGAGCGGCGCACTGGAATTTCGTTCAGCATCGGCAGGCCCCTTTCGGTGGACCTTCCCAACTTGCGTTTCACGCTGGCACTGGGCTACGAAAGCGTGGTGCCAAAACTCGAGGTCTACGATCCCACCGTGGTTGACGACGCCAACAGCAACCTGCCCGTCAACGATCCCAACCGCTACAAGTGCAAGGTCGGCGACCCAACCACCTGTACGGGCACCGTAACCAAAACGCTCCCCGAAGCGCTGGCCTTACTGGGCTTGCCGTACGAGACCTTGCAGGTCAAGCTTGGGACCACCTACTCAAGCCTGGATAATCCCCGCTTCCCCACCCAGGGCTACGCCGCCAGCGCAGAGCTTGGATACGGCCTTTCGCTGCCACAGGGGCAGCCCTTGACGCAGTTCGTTCCGCTTTCCGCCACCGGCAAAGCCTTCTTCCGACTGGACGAGGAAGCCCGCCAGGCATTCGCAATTCGCTTGTCAGCAGGCCAGATTTTCGGCGAGCCACCAGCCAGCCAGCGGTTTTCCATCGGCGGGAACGGCACCGAGCTGAATACCCTGCGCGGCTATGACAACAACTTTAAAAGCGGCGTCACGCTGCTTTCTTCCAGCGTCGAATACCGGTACGACTTCAGGCTGTCCCCCCAAGGAGGCACCAATATCTACGGCTTCGTGTTTGGCGACCTGGCGGGCACCTGGGGGGTGCTTGGCAATATGAATCCAGCGCTCTACGGCGGCATTGGCTTTGGCGTGCAGGTGGAACTGGACCTGCTTGGCTTTTTGCTGCCCCCGTTCCGCTTCGAGTACGGCTTCAGCCCTCAGAATCCTTCGGGCATCCTGCACTTCCGGCTAGGCGCCACCTTCTAAGATCCAGCGCGGCTGGCCAGATGACAACGCTCCCGCCCTTGCCTTGAGGGCGGCTATGATGGGGTTCATGACCGCGAACCCGGCCCCCAAGTCCTGGCCTTTGCTAGAGGAGAGCTCTGAGAGTTTTTGGGAAAGCTTTGGGCCCTACGCCAGCCTGGTGGAGGTTCTGCCCGAACCGCATGGCAGCCCGCTTTTAGAGGCGAACACCGCTTTTGGACCGCTCTTTGCCTTTGACCGTGGCGTGGGGCCGTTGGCATCCGGTAATGCCAGCCTTCTGTTTCACGGCCAGGTAAACACCGCTATGCCGCAAGAGGCGCAGCCAGGTTTTTCCATGCTGCAAGGAGGCGGGTACGAGTTCCGGGGAGTGGTCGGTGCCCACCTGCAAGGTCCGTTCTGGCTGATGGAACTTATCCCGGAAGACCCGGCGGCAGCTCCATTCAAACTGGTGCTAGCCTCGAGGTCTACTTTGGAAGCCGGTCCTCAGCTAGTCACCTTGCTTCCTCCCCTAATGGCGTTCCGCCCCGAAAACCGCTAATTTAGGTTCAGGCACACGTGGAGGGTTTGAACATCCAGTCCGTGGCCAGCCGATGAAGAGCGTTCGTAAGACTCAAGATGCTGTGTCCTAGCT
>JAMCQK010000210.1 GCA_023382135.1 Deinococcus sp. | reverse complement strand
TCGCGCCCGCCGTCCACCAAGATCTCAACCCCGCCCGGCAGCCGCACCAACGAGGCATCCCCCTGCCCCACGTCCAACTGCCATAGTTCCGCCCGCGGAACCATCGTTGGGGCCATGGCTGCCAGGGCCGCAGTGGCGGCAAGAACCCCCGCCCGGCGCCAGGAAACCTTTTGATAAAGGGCAAGCAGCAGCGGCAGCACGCCCAGGAAATACAGGGCGCTTCCCGCCACGCCCACCTCGCCCCAGGCCAGCTGGGGCCCCGCCGCAAAGAGGTGTACCAGCGCCAGCGTGATCTTTGCAAAGAACTCGAACACCACCGCCAGCAGCCCGCCCAAAAACAGCTTCAAGAACCCCAGGGGGACCAGCAGGTTTAGGAGTGGGAGCACAAACAGGTTGGCCAGCGGAGAAACCAGTGGCAGCCGGTGAAACTGCTGGACTAACAGCGGTATCAGGAACAGCTGGGCCGCAAGCGTGGTGGCAAGCGCCGCAGACACCCACCCCCAGACACCCCTTGGCTTAGGTACCCTGGGTAGCACCACCGCCATCCCCAGCACCGCCAGATAGGAGAGCTGAAAAGAAAGACTAAAAATAGCGTAGGGCTCATAAACCAGATGGAGGAGTAACGACCAGCCCAAAAGCGGGAACACCTCCACCTTTCCCTTCCCCAGGAACAAGCCCACCAGCGCGACCGCCGCCATGATCACCGCCCGGACCAAAGAAGGAAAGGGGCCGGTGATTGCCAGGTATCCCAGCATCACCGCCAGGACGGCAAGGTAGCGAAAACGCCCAAGGGGGTAGAAGAGCACCAGGAGACAGCCCGCCAGAATAGCGACGTTGAGACCCGAAAGGGCCAGAGCATGAGCCAGGCCAGAGCGCTGGAACTCGTTGTAGATCTCCCCCAGGTCGCGCCGCTCCCCCAGCGTGAGCGCCACCGCCAAGGCTGCGGGGGCGGGGGATAGCCCCGCTTCCAGCTTGCGCCGGAAGCCGTCGCGCAGGCCCGCCTTAGCCGGCCTAAAAGACACCACCTGTTCCACGTGAAACACCGCCACTACGCCCAGGCCGCGCAGCCAGGCCCGCTGGTCGAAGCCGCCGGGGTTCCGGCGGCCCTCGGGGCGCTCCAGATGGCCCGCAAGCCGGTAGTAACCATCTTCTAAGCGCGGAAAATGTCTAACATATACTTGGCCGCGGCTGGTTTTCAAGAAACCATCCACAATATTCCCCTCAAGCTGCTGGCCTACGCCTATCTGCCCTGCCCACGGATCTCCCAGAGACCAGATGCGCACCAGCACCAGCGCGAAGCCGGCCAGCGCACCGAAGCGCAGCCGGACAGGAAGGCGAACACCCAGCAGCAAGAGTGCGGACAACCAGGGGGAAAGCTGGGTGAGAGCCGCCAGCAGCGCTCCGCCGCCAAGAGCCAGGGGAATCATGGGGCAACCAGAGGCTTGAGCTTTTCCAGCGTGCGGGGGCCAATACCCTTCACGCGCAGCAGATCGTCTGCTGACGCATAGGGGCGGCCCTCCATGATGCGCTTGGCCAGGGTAGGGCCGATGCCGGGAAGCCGCTCCAGCTCGGCCTGTGTGGCAGTATTTAGGTTTACCAGACCAGTGGCCTGGGGTCCAGGGGCCGCAACCGGCCTGGCCTCCTGGGACACAGGCGGCGGGCTATCGCCGGTAGCTTTCACCGGCACAGGGCGGCCTGCCACTCTGGGCCAAAAACTGAAGAGCGCCAGCCCAAGAACCAACAGAACGTAAACGATGCTTAGACGGTCTGGGAAAGAAACCACTCCACCACGACTAGACCCAGGCCCATCAGCGCCAGCAGCAGGAGCAGCAGAGGATCGCCGCCTTGGTTTGTGGCCAGAAAGCCCATCAGCGCCAGCAGCGTGAGCAGGCTGAGGGCCTTCAAGAAAAAACCCGCCATCCTCCGCTTCTTTGGCCTATCCAGCGGATACGCCCCGCTCTCGGCTGTTTGCGAGGGCGGGATTGGGGTGAGCGCCTGTGGCGGGCGCTCCTGTCCCCCCAAAAGGTGGTCCGGCTTTGGAGTTGGGAGCCTCTCGTGGCGGACGGGTTCCGGGAAAGATGGTTGGGCCGAGGCCGAGGGCTGTTCGGTGGCAGGGGGCGCGGGGTACTCGGAGACCGGTTTTGTGGGAGCCGGGGTAGCGGGCGAAGCAGCCCGGGCGCGGAGTACCAGCGACTTGATGGTCTCCAAAAAAGCCTTGAGCTCATCTACCGGAAACCCCCGGATGGGAACCTCGAGCAAGTTTGCATCCTGTGAGCTAACCTGGACAAAACCACCATCGCCGCGGCGGATTCTGCTGATTTCGCTCAAGGGGGCTGAGTGGCCGCTGTCAGCTCCGATAATCCAAAGCTCGCGGCCCGTTACTACTAAGAGGGCGTCCTCCCCTTCCAGCCTCGCTAACACCTCATCCTGCACCAATTCAGCCAGGCGAGCATCGAACTTTCCCATACGCCGCAGTGTACACTACACGCATGGTTTTTGGCTCCCCAAGCAGCTTACGGCTAGGGCATCGCGGTGTCCCCGGCGCGGCTAGAGAAAACACAATAGAATCATTCCGCAAAGCTCTACAAGCCGGATTGGACGGCGTGGAGCTGGATGTGCACCGGTCCAAGGACGGCGTTTTGGTGGTTCACCACGACGCAGAAATCGAGGGGCATCTGATTGCCCAGACCCGATGGGACGATCTCAAGCAACAGGCTCCCTGGCTTCCCAGACTGGACGAGGTTTTTGAGCTTTTCGACCAGCACCCCGCCGCCAAGCTAAACATTGAACTCAAGAGCGAACCCCCCATGACCGACGGCCGTGAACAGGCGCTAGTCAAAGCGGTTTCGGCTTGGGGTGGCAGAGGCCGGGTCTGGGTAAGCTGCTTTGATCCATTGGCGTTGATTCGCCTGAAAAGGGAGGGCCTCGAGGCCCCGCTCGCGCTGTTATTGGCGCAAGAAGAGATGTTTGAACTCCTGGACTGCCTACCCATACAAGGTGTCCACCCCCATTTCACGCTCTTGAATAAAGACGCGGTTTCCGCCCTCAAGGCAAAAGGGCTTTTTGTGGTGGCGTGGACGGTCAACTCGAAAAGCGCGGCGCAAAAGCTGGCCGGATGGGGTGTAGACGGCCTGATTGGTGACGAGCCCGCCGAGCTGGTATTCTAATTTCGGTATCCTAGAGGTATGGACGGTCCACACTTTCGGCTAATTGCTTCCATGGACCCGGAAATGTTCCAAGAGCGGCTCAACCGCTTCATCCAGGACCTGGGCGAAGACAACGTACTGGTGGACGTGAAATTTTCGACCGCGCAGCAGGGAAACCAGACTACATACTCAGCCTTGGTGCAGTACAAGCAGGTGGAAAACTGGAAAGAGCAGCCCTAGTCCAACGCCCCCTCGATTCTTTCAAGCGCCAAAGGAATGTCACCATCTTCCAGGTCGCGGTGGGTCACGAAGCGAACCTTGTTGCCTAGCGCATTCACCAGCACGCCCGCCTCTTTAAGTCTGGCGGCAAAAAACAACGCATCTTTTGGGGTGGCGTAGACCATGTTGGTCTGAACCGCTTTCGTGTCTACCTCGACCCCCAATCCTGCCAGCCCCTCCGCTAGCGCCCGCGCCATCTGGTGGTCGCGAGCCAGATGTTTTGGTCCCTCGGTAAGCGCAATAATCCCCGCCGCCGCCAGCACACCCGCTTGGCGCATTCCGCCGCCCAACATCTTGCGGTAGCGGCGCACCTCTTTCTCCAGTTCCGCTGGAACCAGCAGGAGCGATCCCACCGGCGCCCCCAAACCCTTGGATAGACAAACCGAAACCGTGGTGAACCCTTCCGCAACCTCCCTCGGCGAAACCGAGAGCGCTACCGCGGCGTTGAAAAGCCGTGCGCCGTCCAG
>JAMCQK010000194.1:448-3893 GCA_023382135.1 Deinococcus sp. | reverse complement strand
GCCCCGCGGGAACCAGCAAGAGCGATCCCACCGGCGCCCCCAAACCCTTGGATAGACAAACCGAAACCGTGGTGAACCCTTCCGCAACCTCCCTCGGCGAAACCGAGAGCGCTACCGCGGCGTTGAAAAGCCGTGCGCCGTCCAGGTGAGTAGGAAGCCCAGCATCACCAGCCACCCGCTGAATTTTCTTCTGAACACCCAGCGGCACCACGGTTCCACCCGACACATTGTGGGTGTTCTCCAGCGCAACCAGGCCCGTTGGTGCCTGGTGCACGGAAGCGTGAATGGCGGCTTTAACGTCATCAGGGCTGGGCACACCATAAGGCGCTTTGACGAGACGAATTGTTCCGCCAGAAAGCGCCGCGATTGCCCCAGGCTCGTACTCGTAGATATGCGCGCCCTCGGTGGCAACCACCTCTTGCCCGCGCTTCAGATGAACCATAATTGCGGCCTGGTTGGTCATGCTGCCGCTTGGCATGTATACCGCTTTGTCAAAGCCGAGCACTTCTGCAGCCAGGTCCTCAAGCCGGTTTACAGCCGGGTCTTCTCCGTAAACGTCATCCCCCACCTCGGCCTCGGCCATTGCCCTGCGCATGGCGGGCGTGGGTTTGGTGACGGTGTCGGAGCGCAAGTCGATAATTTTCATTCGATTATCGTATCCGCTGTCAGCGCCAAGACAAAACGCAGGCTGCTGCCAGCGATGTTCCGCCTTCTGCAGGGCCCGGTCTGACCGCGGACCCCCGGCCGGCCCACCAGCGCGCATGCGCCCCCCAGCAAGGGGTGGTAACACATAGCGCAGCACGCGCGTGCCAGCTTCGAACTGGCCGGCTTTCTAGCCTTCGCACCCAGAGCCCCAGAGCACCGGGGCGTCGCCTAGGCTGTGGCCTCGGCAAGCTCGGCCTGGCCGAGGCCGGCCAGCTTCTTCACCTCGGCCTCGGCCAGCCCCACTCCTTCGGCTACCCTACAGCCGTAGTCGGGGTGCACTTTGTAGAAGACGGCGGCTTGGCGAAGCCGGATGCGGCGCTGGGCATTCTTCAGGTGCTCGACGATGTTGTGGATCAGGTGGTCCCGGTCGCTGTCGGTCATCACCTTTTCGTAAAGCGCCCGCGGCTGCACAAAGTCATCCTCTGGCCTGGCCGGGCGGTAGGCATGGCGGGCCATGATACCCTGCACATCGATGGGCGGCTGGGCAAAACCAGGGTCTGGCTGCGGGCCGCCAAAGCTATTGGGGTAGTAGTTTGGGCCGCGGCCGCCATTGTTGTCAAGGCGCATGAAACCATCCCGCTGGTAGTTGTGCGCTGCACTCTTGGGGGCATTGACCGGCAGGAGCTGGTAGTTGCCGCCCAGGCGGTGTCGGTGAGTGTCGTGGTAACTGAAGAGCCGCCCCTGCAGCATCTTGTCCGGCGAAGGCCCGATGCCAGGCACAAAGTTGCCCGGAGAGAAAGCGGCCTGCTCCACCTCGGCGAAGTAGTTTTCCGGGTTGCGGTCCAGCACCATGCGGCCCACAGGAATCAAGGGCGCGTCGGCGTGGGGCCAGACCTTGGTCACGTCGAAGGAGTCGAAGCGGTATTTCTCGACCTGGTCCGGCGTCATAATCTGCACAAAGACGTTCCAGGCCGGATAATTGTCTGCCTCGATGGCCTGGAAAAGGTCGCGTGTGGCCACATCGGGATCCTCACCGGCTAGGCGGACCGCCTCCTCGCGGGCCAGGTTCTGGATACCTTGGGCGGTTTTGAAGTGCCACTTGATCCAGCGGTGCTCGCCCCTGGCGTTGTACCACATGAAGGTGTGGCTGCTGTATCCGTTCATGTGGCGGTAGCTCTTCGGCGTGCCCCGGCCGGAAAACAAGATAGTCACCTGGTGGACCGACTCCGGGGTGAGCGAAAGGAAATCCCAAAACATGTCGGGGTCTTTGAGGTTGGTCTGGGGGTTGCGCTTCTGGGTGTGGATAAAGTCAGGGAACTTCAGGGGATCGCGGATAAAGAAGACCGGGGTATTATTCCCCACCATGTCATAGTTGCCCTCCTCGGTGTAGAACTTGATCGCAAATCCCCGGGGGTCACGTTCGGAGTCGGCCGATCCTTTCTCCCCGCCCACGGTGGAGAAGCGCACAAGGAGCGGGGTCTTCTTGCCCACCTTGGAGAGGAAAGCCGCGCGGGTGTAGCGGGTTACGTCGTTGGTGACCTCGAAGTAGCCGTGGGCGCCGGCGCCTTTGGCATGAACTACCCGCTCGGGAATGCGCTCGCGGTCAAAATGGGCCAACTTATCAATTAAGTGGATGTCCTGTAGCAGGGCCGGGCCGGGAAGCCCGGCGGTCATACTGTGCTGGTCGTCGTCCACCGGCGCGCCCGCGCTGGTGGTCAATGTTTCCTTGGGATCCTTGTTCATAGTCAGCCTCCACCGGGTAGTCGTCCTGGATATCCACTGGATATATCCATAATGACTATGGTTATAGCTTAGCCAGCTTAAGCATTTCCTGTCAAGGCCGGCCCGCCGACCCCTTTGAACCCTTGGCGGCCAGCTGCTTCCGGGTTTGCTTGGCCTGACAAGCAGGACACAGGCCGCGGAACTCGATATGTTTTTCCTGGATGCTCCAGCTGTCCATCTCAAGGGCCTCACCACGGGTAACCGGCTTGGGAGAAATCCTGGCCAGCGGACCGATCACCTTGACGTCCACCATAGCCCCGCACTCGATACATACCAGGTGGTGATGAGGGGCAACGTTAGCATCGAAGCGCAGAACGCCGTCAGGTCCCTTGAAACGCACCAGCAACCCCTTCTCGGCCAACTTGTTCAGGTTCTGGTACAGGGTAGCGATGCTCAGAGGGCGCCCCCGGGAGCGCAGGGCCTCGGAGAGCTCCTCGGGGGTGTAGTGTTGGTGGGTCTCCAGCAGCAGCTCAAGGATGTAGCGGCGGGCATCGGTGGGGCGCAGGCTGCGGGTTTCGAGCAGCTGGGCCGCCTGGGAGTTGCTAGAACCCATAATGATAATCATTGTACACCGAGCCCGAGCCTTTTCGCTGCAACGAGGCCGAATCTACAAGCCACGCCCGGCGCCGGCTAATGGTTCATCGCCCCTGAACGCCCCACCTCTTGCCAAAACTTGTTGAACCAGGGAGAGCGAATCCCCAAAGGAGCAGGGCCACAGCGCTTGAACAGCCTGGGGCTAGCTTGGGCTGGTTAAATTCTCTGTCAACCACTTCTAACCCTTCAGCGGCAACAATGGGCCGCCGAAGGGCAGCGCGGTCCCGAGCCAATACCTGTTGCTATGAAGAACACCCACCATTCCGTTATGACGGAGCCTCTGATCGGTAGTCAAGTAATGCAGCCGCGCCCTTAAAAGTACGGGCCCTACCGACCGGACATCCACCCGCCCTTACCCCACACCAGCCGTGTTGAGCCCCTCGACTTGGCTCGGGCTAAATTCCGCTAAATATCTCTCGCCGCT
>JAMCQK010000194.1:0-338 GCA_023382135.1 Deinococcus sp. | reverse complement strand
CGTTGCGATACTTCACCAGCAGAGGGTTACCATGTTCCCATGCTCAAGGCCCGCACTACCTGCCCCCTGGACTGCCCGGACGCCTGTTCGCTCATTGCAACAATAGACGAAGCTCAGAACCGGCTTTTGAAAATTGAGGGGGACCCAAACCACCCGGTCACCCAGGGCTTTGCCTGTGTTAAAACTTACCGGTACCCGGAGCGGAACCATCATCCGCTTAGGCCGTTGTATCCACTAAAACGCGCTGGGACAAAAGGTGGGGACAAATGGAAGCGAGTTTCTTGGGAAGAAGCACTTGACGATATTGCCGCGCGGCTAAAGAAAATTTTGGATGCGCA
>JAMCQK010000200.1 GCA_023382135.1 Deinococcus sp. | reverse complement strand
CGCAACAGAAAAACGGGTGACTGCGGTTCCCTGGGGTGTGTAGCGGAGTTCGGGATCGCGCGTGAGGTTGCCCGCCAGCAGAACGTGGTTGAGGGCCTCCTTCAGCCTGGGCTGGCCCTTGGCATCAGTCACGATGAGTTCGCCTTTGCGGCCTTCTAGGTTTACGATCTCGATACGGTCCGCCCGGATGTCCAGGGTGCTCTTTTTCTGGCCGTCGGTTTCCCAGGAGCGGTAGTCCAGCCTGCCCTCTACAAAGAGAGCGGTCCCCGCCTTAAGGGAGTCTCCCCAGAACTCGGCGGATTTTCCGAGAAGCTTAACGCGGTGGTACCAGGGAAGTTCCCTGGTTGCGCCGGTGTCATCGACAACCACATCGTTGCCAGCCAGGGTGAGCTCGAGCACTGCCAGCCCACCGGGGGTGTAGCGCATTTCGGGGTCTTGGGTCAGGGTTCCTACAAGCATTACGCGGTTCAGGCCTCTTGCCATAATGGTCTCCTTGGTGTGTTGGTCGGTACTATCGTTTCACAGTTCTGTTAAGGGTTTTTGGGCCGGTTGCCGGTGAGTTTTGGCGCCAGTATATCGAAAAGGTGAAGCTGCCAGGCCAGCCGCGCTAGCGGTCGCGATCTCGGTCACGCTCACGATCGGGCTTGGGGGGGCGCGCTGGTACCACGCGCAGATCGGGCGCGCGTTCGCGGGTAATCATTACCCTGCGAATGTTGTCACGAATCTTGAGCTCTTTCTCCAGTGGGGCGACGAACTCCTTGGGGCCTTCCAGCTTGTAGAAAAGCACGTAGCCCTGGGGGTCCTTCTGCATCGGGTAGGCCAACCTGCGGTTGCCCCACTCGTCGACGCCCTTGACCTGTGCGCTAAGGCGCTCAAGGGTCTGGAGAATCAAGTCTTTTTCGTGGCCCAGCTGTGCGGTGTCCAGGTTCGGGTTGAGTACTAAGTTTAGGTCGTATTGCGGCATGCTCACCTCCCTTCCTTGTTCAAAATGCTAGCGCGCACTTTTTGGCGCGCGAGCTCTGATTATAGCAGGGATGCCCGGATTGAGCCAGGGAAAGCCACCGACTTCTCCAAAACCAGTGTTTTAGGACTGTTCCCGGTTTAAGAACTCCTCGGCCATCTTCCAGAAGGCCAGTTCGTGGGCCACGATACCTTCTACCGCCGGGGCGAGTTCCTCGGGCGGGACCTTTTGGATGTAGCAGTCCGCCATGCCGGCAATGTCGTGCTCCAGCGCCTTGAACTCTGGGGCGGACCAGCGCTGGGAGAGCTCGAATAACAGATCATTCTCGGTCTTCAAGGTCAGCCAGGCGTCCAGAAAAGAACGCCTGAGCACCCAGTGGAGCACCGAGCCGAGCTCGTAAGAGCGGGCCTCGAGGCCCCCGAGGAACTCCAGATAGGCCTCGGTTGTAGTGTGCCTGGGTTGGGAAAGATCCAGGTCCTGCGCCGAGAGCCAGTCCAGGTCTTCCACGCTCATAACAATTGCCTGAGCCAGCACCATGCGGTCCGGGCGGGGGGCGCGCTGCAGCAGCGAGGCCTGGAAGCGCACCAGACCCTCCAGGAAGTAAAAGTCCTGCGCCATCCAGCGGCGCAGGGCATCTGAAGGCACCTTGCCTTGGCGCAACAGGCGCAAAAAAGGCTGGCTTTGAAGCTTGGACCAGCTATCCCAGTGGTTTTGGCGAAGAACCGAGAGGCGCTGCATCAGGAACTATTATTTGCGCCCTTCGAATCTTTCGAGGGTTATAAGACTAGTCCTCAGCCCCGGGACCTAGCAGCGCCGCCAGCGCCTGGCTGGTTGCCTCGGGCTGGTCAATCCAGGGATAATGGCCTGCCCCATAGACTATTTCCAAACCGCCGCCAGTGATGTTCGCGACATCCTGGGCTTCAGGGAAACAGGTCCCATCCGCCTCGCCCAAAAGCACGCTTACCGGCAGCGCCAGGTCCGCTAAGTAGGGCGTGTAGTCGAACTGCCAGAGGCCGTTCTGCACCAACATGCGGCCGGGGGTGTCGGCCCCGAGTATGCCCTCGCCTTCCTCGAGCCACTCGAACTCAAGGCGGCCATGTGCCGTGGGAAAGATCAACGAGTCGAAGACGGCCTTGGGCTCAAGCTGCGAAAAGGCCTCTCTTAGCGCGTCCAGCGGATCAGAGGGGGCCTCGCTCAGCCGAAGGCTGGTCTCCTTTAGGTCTTCCGGCATACCCCTTAAACGAAGCGAAGCCCGGTACAGCTTTTCCGCCAGCAGGGGGAAGTTGGTCCAGGGGTTGATGAGCACAACGTCCCGCACGTTCTCGGCAAACTTGCGGGCATACTCCAGTGCGGGCATGGCCCCAAAGCCGTGGCCGAGCAGAGTCCAGGAGCTTATATCAAAGTGGAGGCGGAGGGCCTCGAGGTCTTCCACCAGGGCGTCAATGGTGAAAAGCCTGGGCTCGGCGGGAAGCTCGCCGCTTCTGCCGCCTCCTCGCTGGTCGAAGTAGATGGTGCGGTAGTCCTGCAGCTCGTCGCCGATTCCCTCGCGGATTGCGTAGCACGAACCCCCAGGGCCGCCGTGCAGCACCACCAGCGCGGGCGCGTCCAGCGGCCCCGTGTCTTCGGTGTAGAGCTCTATTTCTCCAAGATCGACGACTTCGATTTCTTCACGCATAAGGACCGCCTGACACTAAACGCCGAATGACTAAAATTTAAAGCCGAACCCCGAACGCGAAACACAGGCCCTCATTGTTCGGCCCCGGGCATCCCTTCTTCCAGCAGCACAAAACTCCAGGCGCGAACACCCTCCAGATTTTCCGCTTCGCCTATCGCTTGCTCGCCCACGCCCCACATCTCAAGAAGATACAAATCTTGTTCCTTGCTAAAAAGAACCCGGTAGGGGTGACGGAATTTTGACGCAAGAGCCCGCAGCGGCTCCGCATTCTTCCCCTCAACAAACAGCACCCTCATAACCCACCTATCTCGTCCCACCGAGCGACCAAGTCTTCTGGCTTGGCTGCTTCAAGACGAATCCCGGTTGTGCCCAGGTAGCGGCCGACCGAAAACTGGCCGTTGCCCGCTCTGAGCACTGCGCCAGAAAAGTTGCAGGCAGACGAGGCCAAGAACACGGCCGCCGGGGCAACTGCTTCGACAGAAAATTCTCCTGGCTTCACCTTGCGGCGGAACATCCGGGTGGCCGCCATAGGTGAAATGGCATTCACCCTGATACCCCAGGCCTCGCCTTCGCAAGCAAGGGCATTCATCAGGCCAAACTGGGCGGCTTTACCCTGCGCATAGGCCGTTACGTCTGGCAGGGCCGAATCAGCGCTAAGCCCCACCCCCGAAACCGTAAGCACAATGCGTCCGTAGCAGCGTTGCTTCATAAGCGGTAGTACCGCCCGGCACAACCAGAAGGGGGCTTCAATGTTAACCTTGCATAGACGCTCCCACTCCTCGGGTTCCGTTTCCTCAATGCCGCGGTAGACTACAAGACCCGCGCTGTGAATGAACGCATCCAGCCGCCCGAAATGCTTAGCGGCAGATTCGACTAGTTGTTCACAGGCCGTACGGGAACTCAAGTTTTGATACTGCGCAAGGGCGGTTCCCCCAGAAGCTTCGATTCCTCGCACCACCTCATTGGCCACGGAGGGGTCCGAGCCGATGCCATCTTGGCCGACTCCCGCATCGTGAGCAATAACCGCTGCGCCACGCTCGGCCAACAATCGGGCATAGGCGCGTCCCAGGCCTCGGCCCGCGCCCGTGACCAGCACAACTTGCCCGTCAAAGCGAACCGGATTCATCCTTTTCCCAGAGCCGCTCGTAAAACAAAACCTCACACGCCTCTTCCAGACTGGTCATCAGCCCGTATGCCTGGATCAGCGCCTTCTCTGGCGTTTCGCCCACGCCCTTCACAAACGCCCCGTGGCCCCGAA
>JAMCQK010000143.1 GCA_023382135.1 Deinococcus sp. | reverse complement strand
GGCCGCTTTTTCCTGGCCCATGCGGACCACTTCCGGCAGGCCTACGCCGTGATAGGCAGCCCCGGCCAGAAAAAGCCCTGGCAGCTTCTCTGCTTTTAGGGCTGCCGCCACCCGTTCCAGGTGCCCCACCGTGTAGCGGGGCAGACCACCCTCAAAGCGAAAAACCCAGCTCTTTACGGGCTCCGGCACCCTGCCCCAGAGCTTGCTTAGGTCGGCCAGAGCGATGCGCCCCAGCTCGTCTTCACCGGCGCTCACGCCGGAAAAGTAGGCCCGCACCAGTCCGTAGCCTTGGGGTGTGCGTCCGGCCCACTTCTGGTCGGTCCAGGTAAAGCCTCTGGCAAAGAAACCCTGGTTCGCGGCCATCAGCAGCCCATGGCCTACCCGCGGGGGGATGTTTTCGGAAGGGAATGCGAAGGTGACAGTTGCCGAGTCTCCGTAAGGAATCTGTGATAGGGCCTTGGCTGCTTCCGGGTTCAGCATTTCAAGCAGTTTGGCGCTCACCCCGGCAGGTGTGGCCAGGATAACAGCGGAGGCCTCGAGGCCTCCCTCGCCCGTATTCACGCGCCAACCACCACCACTGCGCTCCAAACTTACAACCGGGGTATTCAGTTGAACCGTGACATCCTTCAGGCTGGCAATCAGGGCTTCCACCCACTCGCCCAGCCCACCTTTGAGCGAAGCAAAGAGCTGGCCGGCTTCACGGGTGCCCCGTTCTTTCTTCTGTTGCAGCGCACCCCGGATAAGCCCGCCCCTTTCCTGCTCCAAGGCTTTGAGCTGCGGAAACGCGGCCAGGGTGGAAAGCTCGTAGGGGTCTCCCCCGTAAATGCCGCCGGATAGCGGCGCCACCAGCCGCTCCCAGACCTCCCGCCCCAGCCTGCGCTGGATAAAAGCGCCAAAAGCCTCGTCGCCTGGGGTTCCTTTGGGAAGCACCAGGTCGAGCAAAGCACGCGCTTTGCCAAAGGGGCTCAAGAGCGGTGTGCGGGCAAGAGACTTTAGGTCTCCCGGCACCACCGTCTGAAGACCGGGGGGAATGGGCAGCGCCCGTGCGCCATCGTGAATCAAGGCCGAGGGTGAGGCAGGTACTGTGCCTACTATGCGATCTTCCAGGCCCAGTTGTTTGATCTGGGCCAGCGCCCAGGGTTTGTAACGCACCAGCGCATCGGGGCCGCCCTCGAGCAAGAAGCCGTCCTCGCAGACGGTGTGAACTTTGCCGCCTAGACGGCTGCTGGCTTCCAGCAAGGCGATGGAAAGACTGGGATCCGCTTGGCGGGCGTAGTAGGCGGCGCTCAGGCCGCTGACGCCCCCGCCAACAATGATCAGCCGGCCCACTTCTCTACCACCACGTCTTTGAGCACTTTGATAAAGTCCCAGTCGGCGTTCAAGCTGCGTGTACGCAGCAAGCGCACGCCCAGCCTGGCTGCGGTGTTCCGGGCTTCGTAGTCGAGGTCGTAGAAGACCTCTAGGTGGTCTGAGGGGAAGCCCACCGCGGTGACCACCGCTTCCTTGAAGCCAGCTTCCGCCAGGGCCTCGAGTTTTTGGCTGACATCCGGCCCAATCCACGGCTCGGGCGTACGGCCAGCCGACTGCCAGGCGGTGTCCCAGTGTTTAATCCCAAGCTTGGCGGCTACCAGCTCGCCCGTGCGCCGCACCTGGCCCTGGTAGCGCCCATCCGCCGCCGCGCGCTCGGGGATCGAGTGCGCGGTAAAGAGAAACATGGCCTGGTCTGGTTCAAGCAGCCGCCAGCTGGTCTCCTCCACCCGGTCGGCCACGGCTTGGATGTAGCGGGGGTGGTCAAAGTACTCCTCTACCAGTTGAAAAGTAAAGGGGTTGCCGAGTCTGGCAAGAGCCTCTGCTACTTTCTCGCGGTACTCGGCAATGCTGCGGGCGGAAAAATGCGGGGCGGCCACCAGGCCGACCGCCTTCTTGACGCCGGCCTCGGCCATCGTCTTGACCGCGTCCTGGATCCAAGGACGCCAGTGCTTCATGCCCAGATAGACCCGGCTGCCTTCGGGAAGCATTGCTTGCAAGCGTTCGGCCTGTTTTTGGGTGATCTTGTTCAAGGGACTGCGGCCAATCAGGCGATAGCGCTCCTTGAGTTCCGTCAAGAGTTCGGGTGTGGGCTTTCTCCCTCCCCGGATGTCGGTGTAGTAGGGTTCGATCTCTTCTTCGCTGTAAGGGGTGCCATAGGCCATGAAAAGCACGTTCATCTATCTCTCCTGTCGGTGGCCGGTTGATAAACGACGATCCCGGTTGGCCCCCTAGGCAAGGTCGGCCATGATCTCGCCAACGGGCTTTTTGACGCAGGTAAACATGGGCGTGTCGCGCAGGGTGTACATGCTGGCCTCGGTAAAGCGCAGCCGCTGCACCAGATCCACGAACTCCTGCGGGTGGTTGGAGTCGAAGGCCACCACAAATTCCTGGTCATCGATGCCGTAGGAGTAGGAAGTATTGAGCGTCACCCCGGTAAAGGGGGCCGAGACGTAGATGTGCTCGTCCATCATCCCCTGGCGGGCCTGGGGGGAGAGGTCGTACCAGGCACGGGTCTTGACAAAGGGATAGACAAAGAGGAAGTTCCCCTGGCCGGGGAGCAGGTGCACTCCTTCGCCTTCTGGGTTGAAGCGGTCCACGTAAATGGAACGCTTCTGCATGGATAAAAACGAGTAGGGCTGAGTCAGATACCCCGCAAGCCGCGTCTGGTTCAGCTCCCGCTGCATCTGTTGGAACTCGCGCACGTCGAAGGCCGCGCGCCACAGCATGAAGTCCACGTCGGGCCGCATACCGACCAGCGAGTAACTGCGCAGGACGAAGCCTTCGCCCCGCCCGCCCCACCTTTCCGTCACCGCGGTGAACTCGGCCTTGGCGGACTCTATTTCCGCTCTGGGCAGCCGCCTGAACCAAGGGTCCAGCTTGAAAAAGGCGTAGTTGAGAAACTGCCGCTTAGTCTGGTCCGGGGCCTTGCGGCTGATAAGCCCCGCCGGGTCTAGGTCCACCATGCGCCGGGTTTGTTTTTCCTCGTAGGGCCTCTGTTCAGACATAGGTTTTCTCCATGGATAGCCTACCTTTGGTTGGCTTGCTGCCGGTCGAAAGCGCGGACCACCCGGATCAGATGGGCCAGGTGCTCGGGCGGGGTCTCGCGCAGAATGCCGTGGCCCAGGTTGAAGATGTGCGGGCCTCCCAGGCCGCCTTGAAGCACTCTTTCCGCCTCCTCGGTGATGACTGGCAAAGAAGCCAGCAGAACCGTGGGATCCAGGTTTCCTTGCAGGGTGCGCCCGGGGAAAAAGCTTCGGATCTGGCCCAGCTCCATGCGCCAGTCCAGGCTGAAAACTTCGCAAGGAAGTTCCTGGATCACCGGGTAGAGGTGCGAGGAACCCACCGCCAGGTAGATGCGGGGGGCCTCGCTCAGCCCGTTGGGGCTAGTTGTTTCTAGGCCTGAAAGCGCCTCGAACACCCGGCGGTTATAGGGCAGCGCAAACTCGCGGTAGGTTCGCTGGTCGTGGAGCCCGGCCCAGGAGTCGAAGAGCTGGACAGCCTGTGCGCCCGCTTCAATCTGGGCCTTCAGGTACCGGATCGAAAGCTCGGTGAGTTTTTCCAGCAGGAGATGCGCCGCCTTGGGTTCCGTGCGCAAGAAAACGCGGAAGTGTTCAAAGTCTTTGCTCCCGGAGCCTTGAACCAGATAGGTGGCCAGCGTCAAGGGAGCGCCGCCGAAACCAATCAGGGGTGTGCCTGTGGGCTCCAGTTCATGTCTGGCCAACTTGATGGCGGCCTCGAGGAAGGGAGCGATCTCCGCCTGTGATGGAACCGTCAGCGCCTCAATCTCCTTGAGGGATCGCAGCGGCTTCTGGATTACCGGGCCAGGGCTGAACTCGATCTCCACGCCCATCGGCGGCAGCGGGGTCATGATGTCGTTAAAGATGATGGCGGCGTCCAGGCCAAAACGCCGGATGGGCTGCAGCGTTATCTCGGCGGCCAGCTCCGGCGTGCGGCACATCTCCCAAAAACTGGCTTTGGATTTGATCTCGCGGTACTCGGGCAGGTAGCGACCCGCCTGGCGCATGACCCAGATGGGGGCGCGGGGTGTGTCCTGGCCCCAGGCCGCACGCAAGAAGAGGGGCAGCCTGGCCTGGCCGGTTGCGGGTTTTAATTTACGCGCGGCGGGTTCCATCAAGCCTTCTCCTGGCCGCTTTGTTCCGTAAAGCCCTCGGGGGTAAAGCGGTAGCCCACGCCCCAGATAGTGTGAAAGTAGACGGGGTTTGCGGGATCGGGCTCGAACAGCTTGCGCAGGCGGACCACAAAGTTATCCACCGTGCGGCTCGAGGGAAACACGTCGTTGCCCCAGACGGTGTCGAGGATCTGGTCACGGCTCACCACGCTGCCGGAACGCTCCATGAGCAGTTTGAAGATCATCAGCTCGCGTTCCGCCAGTTGTTCCACGCGCCCATCTTTCAGCTTGGCGGTCCAGGAGCGGAAATCCACCGTGTGGCCGCCAAACTTGAAGCTGTGGTTAGCCTCGAGGCCCTGCCTGAACCAGTCCTGCCGCTTGAGCATGTTGGAGACGCGCAGCATGAACTCCGGGAGGTGGAAGGGTTTGGTGACGTAGTCGTCGCCGCCGGCCTCGAGGCCCTCCACCCGGTCCTCCGGCTGGCCCTTGGCGCTCAAAAAGAGCACCGGGGTGCGGTCCCCCAGTACGCGCATGCTGCGGCAGACTTCATAACCGTTAATCTGCGGGAGCATCACGTCTAACACCACCAGGTCCGGCTGGAAGTTTTTCCAACGGTCCAGGGCTACCTGGCCATCGGCGGCAACGTCGACCACCATGCCCTCGGCCCGCAGGTTGTCCGCCAGGATGTCGGCCATACCGCGCTCGTCTTCCACGATCAAGACGCGCCTGTTCACGCAGGCCTCCGGCTTTGTTCAGCGAATGGCGCGCTGGCCGCTTCCAAAGGGAGAGACACGGTGAACCGGGTCCCTTTTTCCAGGGGTTGGCACGATACTTTTCCGCCCATCAGCTCGGTGATGGACTGCGCCAGAAAAAGGCCCAGGCCCAGGCCGCGCGCCGCGCGCGTAAGCTCGTTGCCCACGCGGTAGAACTGGTCGAAGATGTGGGGGATTTCCTTGGGGTCAATGCCGCTGCCCCGGTCTTCTACGCTCACAAAGGCTTCGTTCAATTGCTGGCCTAGCCGCACTATCACCGGTTTCTCCCCATCCGGGCTGTACTTTACCGCGTTGTCCAAAAGGTTGGAGAGCACAATGCCAAAAGCCGCCGGGTCAACGTCCACCGGTAGAGGTGCGCCAGAAAACTCGACTGAAAGCCTGGCGCCTTGGGCCTCGAGGGCGCCCCGCTGCTCGGCCACAATCTCCGTGACCACGGTGTTGAGATCGTGCACCGCCTTCCGGGTCATGAAGCCCTGTTCCAGCCTGGCCGTGGCCAGTACCCGCTCGGAAGCATCTTGCAGCCGCTTGAGCTCGAGCTCCAACCGGCGAAGGTACTCTTGCTGTTTCTCGCGGCTAAGCTCTCGGTACTGGATGGTCTCAAGCACCAGCCGCATGGTGCTGATGGGCGTACGGAACTCGTGGGTGGCGGCCATCAAAAAGTTCTGCTGGCGGCGCTTGAGTTCCTGGTCGGAACGCCTGCTCTGGGCAATCAACCAGATTCCCAGCAGTATGACAAGAACGAAAAAGGGAGCTTCGTATGCGAACATTCTCAAATAGCTCTTCTGCTGCCGCTGGTACTCCTCGAGCACGCCCGCCTGGAGCCTTACAGGGGTCTGGGAAAAGTCAAGGTACGGGTGCTCCGCCGCGAGCCGCCCGCGCAGCGCCGCCAGGCTGGCTGGCGGGGCCACCTCGAGCACCTGTTGTGCCAGGCTGGCCTGGTGCTGCCAGGCGGCGATGGTTGCCAGCGTTGCTTTCTCCAAATAGTCTCTTTGGAAGATGAGCCACCAGGAAACCTGTGCCACCATGAAAACCACAATCAACCAGAACGCCACGCCTGCCCGCCACCTCGAACGCCTAAAGGCCGAGGCCAGGCTGGTTCGCGGCGGCGATACGTTTTGCTGCATCGGTCAGACCCACCCTTTCTCGAGCGCCTCTAGCGCGTGGTAGGAGATGATCAGGTCGGCCCCGGCGCGCTTGATGCTGGTAAGCGCCTCGCGCACCGCGCGGGCCTCCTCCAGGGCCCCGGCGGCGGCGGCGGCTTTGATCATGGCGTATTCTCCCGAGACGTTGTAGGCCACCAGCGGCAGCTGGGTAATCTCGCGCACGCGGGCCAGCACATCCAAATAGGGAAGCGCCGGTTTGACCATCACCATGTCTGCCCCTTCGGATAAGTCGAGCCCGGCTTCGCGCAGGGCTTCGCGGGCGTTGCGTGGGTCCATCTGATACGTTGAGCGGTCGCCAAAGCTGGGCGCGCTGCCCGCGGCCTCGCGGAAGGGGCCGTAAAAAGCGCTGGCATACTTTACCGCGTAGGCCAAAATGCCCACCTCGGTGTGGCCTGACCGGTCGAGCGCCTGGCGGATATACCCCACACGCCCGTCCATCATGTCGGAAGGCGAAACAAAATCCACCCCCGCCTCCGCGTGGGTAAGGGCCATGGCGGCAAGCCGCTCGAGGCTTGAGTCGTTATCGATGACCACTCCCCGCGGGGTCTCTTTCAACAGCCCGCAGTGGCCGTGATCGGTATGGGTGCAAAGGCATACATCGGAGTAAAGAACAATGTCGTTGCCGAAAACCTTGCGCGCCTGGCGGAGCGCCTGCGCAACCGGGCCTTCTGCATCGGTGGCGCTGGTGGCCTCCGAGTCTTTGGCGCTCTGGGGCAGCACTCCAAAAAGCATGGCGGAGCGAACACCTCGCTTCGCCGCCCGTTCCAGTTGGAAGAGCAAGAGATCCACGCTGTAGCGGGAGATTCCGGGTAAGGCATGGATAGGTTCTTCCAGCTTGGCTACTGGCACCACAAAAAAAGGCACGATGAAGTCTGTGGGCCGTAGCCAGGTCTCGGCCACGCTGTCGCGCAAGGCTTGGCTGTGGCGCAGTCTACGAGGGCGCTCTACCGGGTTCATGCAGTCTGCCTCAGTTGTTCAATTGCCTGGAGCACGCCTTCTACACTAGCCTCATTGGCTACTTGGTGGGGCAGGCCACGCGCTCTCAAGGCACCTGCCGTACTCGGCCCCAAGGCTACCAGGCTGGAGCGCTCGGCGACTTCCTGGGGGAGCGCCTCCACCGCCGAAGGGCTTGTGAGCACGGTGATATTGGGGAAAACGCCCTGCGGCCAAGGCCTCGAGGTGTTCCGGTAAACCGTTACTTTCACCAGCGGGTACCCTGCGCACGCGAGCGCATCCGCCAAGGTTGGCAGTGCGCGGTCTCCTTGAGGAAGCCCCACCGGCCCGGCCTCGCCCCGTGCGATGAAAGCCTCCGCCAAACTGGCCGCATCGGCGCGCGGACTGACCAGACCCAGCTTTCCGCCAGCCTCTTGCAAGGCTTTGGCGGTGGCCCCGCCCACTGCGCCCAGCCTGCGATTCGAGAAATCGGCCTTCAAGCCAACGAGCGCCTTTACCGCGGCCACGCTGGTAAAAAGCCACCAGGGGCAAGAAAAAAGAGGCTGAAGATCGGCATTCTCGATGGTTGAGGTTTCAACCAGAGGAAAGCGGCAGACCTCAAACCCGCGTTCCTTCAGCATGGGTTCAAGTTCGGCAAGCCTTCCCGCCGACTGGGTGAGGGCAACTTTCATGCTCCCACCTTCTTGGGCCCCGCCGCCGAGGGGTGATCGGCTAAAAGTTGTTGGTAGACCTGCTCGGCCACTTGTTCCGCTCCTGTTCCGCAGCCTTGGTAAACACTGCCGCCAAACCAGGCGGACAGGGAAAGCCTCCCGCCTTCCATGCTGGCATGGGCGCCGAGCGCCAACTGGCAGCCGCCTTGCAGTCTGGCCATCAATAGGCGTTCGGCGCTCACGGTGGCGCGGGCGTGTGGGTCATCCAGTCGGGCAATGAGTCTGGTGACCTCGAGGTCGTTTTCTCTGCACTCCAGCGCCAACGCCCCCTGTCCCGGCGCTGGCAGCAGCTGAGCGGGCTCAAGCACAATCTCCTCGAGCTCCGACAGGTCGAGGCCAAGCCGCCTCAGCCCGGCGGCGGCCAGCAGGATGGCCTCATACTCCCCCCGCCGAAGCTTCTCTACTCGTGTGGGCACGTTGCCGCGCAGCTCGCAGCGGATCAGGTCTGGGCGGATCTGTGCCAGCTGCGCCTGCCTGCGCACCGCGCTGGAACCCAGGCGGGCGCCGTAGCGCACCGGCAGGGTCTTGGCTTCCTGGTCGAAAGCTTCCGGATGGATAAGCAAAACTTCGCGCGGATCTTCGCGTTTTGGAATCGCCGCCAGTACCAGCCCCGGCACCGGGGCCGTGGGCAGATCCTTGAGCGAGTGAACCGCTACATCGGCGCTGCCCGCCAGCAACGCTTCCTGGATGGCCTTGGTGAAGAACCCCTGGCCCTGCATGGCGGCAAAGCTGGCCTGCTCGCGGTCGCCCTGGGTTTCCACCGTGACCAGGGAGGTGGCGGCGCCCAATTCTTCCAGCCTCGAGGCCACCCATCTGGCCTGCCACAAGGCAAGCTCGCTTCCCCGGGTGGCAATGCGCACGCGCTTACCCATGAACCACCTTTTCTTCCGCTGCTTGCGTGCTGGCTTCGGAAAGCCCGGCTTCATCCAGAAAAATCTTGGCGGCTTCAATTCCGCGCTCGCGGGCCAGGCCGCGAAGGCCCTTGACCGGCAGGTGGGCAAAGCGGTGCGCCAGCCGGTTCACGTCCTCAGGCGAAAGCAGTTCGCCCACCGCGCGCTCGATGGTGGAACGGTAGACCTCGCGCAGATGGGTAATGGCGGGGCCCAACATGCGCTCGGCCCAGTCCCCGAGGGCAATTTCCAGCTCCTCGGCGATGATAGCCTCGGCCCGCGCCAGGTTGGCCCGCAGCGACTCGCGGCGGTGCTCACCCAAGACGTGCATTCTTTCTTGGTCGATCAGTGTGACGCGGTGGCGCTTTGCCAGCGCGGGTTCCACGTTTCTTGGAAGGCCAAGGTCGGTAATGACTTTGAGTGATGGCTGGCGGTCTAAAAACGCTCCGGTGATCAGGTGCTCCACCGGGGTGGCGGTGACCAATCCATGCAGCGGCGGGGCCTGTTGGAGGAAGGCCTCGAGGCCTACCGCCACCGCCCCCACTTCGCGGGCGAGGCTTTGCGCTTTGTCCAGGCTCCGGTTCACGATAAAAAGTTCCGTTCCCGGCCTGGAGGCAAGGCCTCGGGCCGCCAGTGAACCCATCTCGCCCGCACCCACCACGGCCACTATAGCCCGCGCGGGCAGATGGCTTTCGAACTCGGCGCGCGCCAAGCTAAAAAGACTGGTATTGGCGGGCGCCAGCGGGACCTCGCGGCGCACGCGTTTGGCGATGCGCAAAGCAGTGTTGAAGGCAAAACTGGTGGTGGGCCCCACGCTCCCCGCTTGCCGCGCATCTTCAAAAGCCTGGCGCACCTGGTTCATAATCTGGTCTTCGCCGGGGTTCAACGAGTCCAGCGAGGAGGCCACCCGGCAGAGCTGTTCCAGCGCGGCCTCGGAGGCATAGGCGTAGCCGCGCGTCGAGCCGGGGGGCATCAGTTCGGCCCTTGCCTGGTCCAGGGTCTTGCCCTCGGAGAGCACCACCACCAGGTCACAGCGGTTGCAGGTGGTT
This sequence comes from Deinococcus sp., assembly GCA_023382135.1. Lineage (GTDB taxonomy): Bacteria > Deinococcota > Deinococci > Deinococcales > Thermaceae > JAMCQK01. Next base: position 9,174 of record JAMCQK010000143.1, on the reverse strand, counting down.
ATGGGCACCAGCTCGCTTACCGAGCTTGCGCCAAGCGCCAGGGTATGCGCGTGGTTCTGGACCCAGGCGGTCCAGGCCTCGAGGGCCTCGAGGCCCCCCCTTCGCTGGGACACGCCGATCAGCGCCAGTCGGTCCATAAGATATAGCCTGCGGCAACTCCCTGCTTTAAAGTGTCACAAAAGTGTCGCGGGCAAAAGGGGCAAAGAGCCCTTGCCGCCAGGCCGTTCCGCCCATTAGAGTCTCAGGGTGGCAACCAGAAATTCGCAGCAGCTTTTCGCAAAAGCCAAAACCGTAATCCCCGGCGGGGTCAACTCGCCCGTGCGGGCCTTTCAGGCGGTGGGCGGAACCCCCAGGTTTATCGGGCGCGGCCAGGGTGCCTGGCTGTGGGACGCAGACGGGAACAAACTCCTTGACTACGTAGGCTCCTGGGGACCGATGATCCTGGGCCATGCTCATCCAGCGGTGAAGCAGGCCGTTGCCGAAGCGTTGGAAGCAGGAACCAGTTTCGGCGCGCCCACCGAGCGCGAGATTCAGCTGGCGGAGCTGGTGCTGAAGGCCTACCCCGCCTGCGAGCGTGTGCGGCTGGTCTCCAGCGGGACCGAAGCCACCATGAGCGCGCTCCGGCTTGCCCGCGGGTACACGGGGCGCAAGCTGATCGTAAAGTTCCGCGGAAACTACCACGGGCATGCCGATGGCCTTCTGGTACAGGCGGGCTCCGGGCTTCTGACCGCCGGCGGGGGCTCGGCCGCGAGCGCCCCGTCGAGCGCGGGGGTGCCACAAGAGTACGCCAGCCTGACCTTGGTGGCGGACTACAACCTGCCGGAAAGCTTGGAGCAGCTTTTCCAGCAGCACCAGCACGATATCGCCGCGGTGATCTTTGAGCCGGTGGTGGGAAATGCCGGTGTGCTGGTACCGACCAAGGAGTTTTTGACAGCGCTGAGGGAGCTCACCCGCAAACACGGTGCACTCTTGATTGCCGACGAGGTGATGACCGGCTTCCGGCTTTCTTTTGGAGGCGCGGTGGAGCTCTTCGGCCTCGAGCCCGACCTTGTCTGCTGGGGGAAAATCATCGGCGGGGGGCTGCCGGTGGGGGCCTACGGGGGCAGGGCTGAGATCATGGAACACATCGCCCCGAGCGGGCCGGTGTACCAGGCGGGAACGCTCTCCGGCAACCCGCTTGCCATGGCGGCGGGCATCGCCACGCTGCAAGAACTTTCAAAGAACCCGCCCTATCAAAAGCTGGAAGACTACGGGGCAAGGTTACAGCAGGGCCTCGAGGCCCGCGCTCTGGCGGCCCAAGTTCCGCTTAGCGTAAACCGCGTGGGCTCCATGATTACCGCCTTTTTTACCAAGGGGCCGGTGAACACCTACGCCGGCGCGGTGGGTTCGGATACACAAGCGTTCAAGATCTTCTTTCATGGCCTGCTGGACGCGGGCGTCTACTGGCCCGCCAGCCAGTTCGAGGCCGCTTTCATCTCCCAGGCCCACGGCGAGCCCGAGCTGGAACAAACCCTGGCGGCAGTGGAGAGCGCCCTGGCAAGACTCTCCGCTCTTTGACGCGCACCCGAGGCCTGTCGCGCCACCCGGATACCACCCGGTGGCGGCCCAGTTCCCGCTGGTTTTCCGGCACCGTGTCCGGCCTCCGCGGGAACTGCCTGGTTAAACTAAGCATCTCCATGGGAAGTTTGACCCTTCGATCAAGCTCGGCCGACCAGAGGGAGCAAGGAACACGGTGTGGCTTTTCAAGCTTTTCGGCGAACTTAGGCGGAGATACTTAAATGCCTTCTTTACCCCGTTCCCATAGTGGTACGGCCCGTATAGGGCATATTAAGAACTATGTTGCTGGGATTTTTGCTAGTCCTGCTCTCCCTGGGGCCGCTCCCGGACCTGCCCTCCATTCCCTCCGGCAGCGAGATCCGCATTATCTCGCCCGACCTGCGCACCGTGTACAAGGTCTGGAAAGTGGAAGACCGCAAAATGCTGGAGCAGGGCACGCCGCTGCCGCTAGGGATCAATAAAGAAATCAGGCTCCACATCCAGGCGGGGGGCAGGGTCTACTGGTTCGGCGGCCGCACCGTGTCCGGGGGCGATATTCTGCTTACGCTGGCGGATGAGCAGGTGAGCCTGAACGAGCTGCTGACCCGGGTCTACCGGCTGGCGCTCAAGTCGGGCCGGGTCTTGCCGGAGAACAAATGAGGCCATGTAGTATTGGCCATAGCACCCGGGCGCTAAGTCCGTTGTCTGCGCCATGAGGAGCCGAAATGAAGCGAATTCTACTTATTGAAGACGATGCCGAGATCGCCAAGTTATTGCGGCTCGAGTTGGGCGAGGCTGGGTTCGAGGTGGACTGGGCTTCGTCCGGCATGTCCGGGCTGGTGCGCTTGCGCGAGGCGGCGCCGGATCTGGTCATTCTGGATCTAGGCCTTCCCGACCTGGACGGCGCGGAAGTAGCAAGGCGCATCCGTGCCGGCACCGAGGTGCCCATCGTTGTGCTCACGGCGGCGGACGCGGTGGAGCGCAAGGTGGGGCTGCTTTCCGGCGGGGCGGATGACTACATATTGAAACCTTTCCACCCGCAGGAGTTGGTGGCGCGCATCCAGGTTCAGCTGCGCCACCGCGAGGGTGGAGAGCAGGTGCGGGTGGGGGACCTCGAGGTCCACACCGCCAAGCGCCAGGTGGTTTTCGGCGAAAACGAGCTGCGCCTTTCCCCCAAGGAGTTCGAGCTTCTTTCCCTGCTCTGCTCTAGGCCGGGCAAGGTCTTTGCCCGCCAAGAGATTGAAGACCACCTCTGGGGCCGCTCGCTCGACAAGGACTCGAACGTGGTGGACGTCCACGTGGCCAACCTGCGCTCCAAGCTGCGCGAGGCGGGCGCATATGGCTACCTGCGCACCGTGCGCGGGGTGGGCTACGCGCTCAGGCAGCGGGACAAAGACTAGCGGCCTTCCTTGGTTTGTGCCGGCTTTGGCCCTGGCCGAGGGAAACAAGACAGAGCGGTTGGTTTATTCGAAAGTTAATGCCCGCAGGATATAACCTAAGCTCAGGTTGGGGTTTACGTGACCTTCAGGGCCAGGCTGATTCTTGCCTACTTCATCCTCTGGGCGTTGTTGCTTGCCTTAGCGGTGGGCGTGGCCTATTACCGGATCACCAGCGGGCTTTACCAGCAAACCGAGGCCACGCTGCTAGCCGATACCGAGCGCTTGGCGAAACTTTACGCCTCTGGAAAGCCTGGCAATGCGCCCCCTTCAGCCGGCAACGTCGAGATTGCTTTCTATCTGCCGGATGGAACGCCTATCGATCCCAAAGAGCCGCTTCACCGGCTTCCGCCCGGGGCTTTTTCTCAAGCAAGCGAGACGCCAAAATCGTTGCGGGACAACAGTGTTCTTACGGTATTTCGTCTTATCCCCGGCACCATGGTGATCGCGCTTAGTCTTGACATTCAATACATTGAACAGCTGTCGCGCAGCGTCGCGGTGGGTCTTCTTGGCAGCTTGGCGCTGCTGTTGCCTTTAGGGGCGCTACTGATGGTCTTTGCCGGCAGGCTGGCGCTGGCGCCTTTGGAACACGCGGTGCAAAACGTCAGAAGCCGCAGCCCCAACAACCTGGAGCCTCTTCCCTACCGGGGTCCGGACGACGAGCTTGGCCAGATTGTGGCGCAGGTGAACTCGCTCCTGGAAGCCCTGCGTGAAGCCCAGGCCAGGGAGCGGGCTTTTTTGGCGGAAGTCTCGCACGAGCTCAGAACCCCGCTCACCGCGCTCACCGGATACCTCGAGCGCCTTTCGCGCCACCCGGATGAGCCCGGCTCGCTGGAAGGGGCCAGGCGCACCGCTCTTCACCTCACGCGGCTGGTGGGGGATCTGATTGCCCTGGCCCGCGGCGAAGTCGAGCGCAGCGTGAATGCGCATATTGTGGACTTAGGGGCGCTGCTCCGGCAAGCGGTGCAGGAATATCCCGGTGTTTCGTTGGTCTTTGCCGGCGGAAACCCTGGACATGGAGCCCATGAAACAGAAGTGTTAGGCGATCCCGACAGGCTGTTGCAGCTTGCCAGAAACCTGATCAGCAACGCGGTGCGCGCGGCGGGAAGGCCGGGTAGCGTGAAGGTTCTGCTCGAGGCCAGCCCCACAACCGTGGTCTTCTCGGTGCTGGATGATGGCCCGGGCATCTCGCCCGAGGTGCTCCCCAGGCTTTTCCGGCGCTTTGCCAGGGGGCCGGAAGGCGGCACCGGGCTGGGGCTGGCGATCGCCAAACAGATTGCCGAAGCGCACGAGGGGACCATTCAGGTGGCCTCGAGGCCCGGCGAGACCCGCTTTAGCGTCTCGCTTCCGCGTCTTACCGAAGAGGAACCGTAGCGCAAGCGGCAGCCTGCTGGCGCTGAATACCCAAAGCATCTTCCGCCTAGCGGTGGTTTTCCTCTTCCACCAAGCCTTTGCGGTGCAAACGCTGCATACGCCGCGAGTGCTTGAGATGCTTGAGCGCATTGGCTCAGAAGCCCGCTTGCTCGCTGCTGGCCCATGTCCATGCAGGGCTCGCGCTGCATAATTTCGCGGAAGACCGCTCCCTTCGCAAACCAGAAGGAACGCCTGCCTTTCCGAAGACACCGGGATAACGAAGCTTGGCAAAAAAGCCGGCCAGGCCGCCGCGCAATGAGCCCATGCTGGCTGTGTGTTCAGGCTCAGCGAGCGTCCGGAGGCTTTGACCGATACGGGGTTTGAGGGTATTGACGATGGAACATAAGCAGGCTTCACCTTTGATCCGCAACCAGGGAGTACTTGTGAAGGCTCCCCGCCTCATGCTTGGGATACCGGCGGTGCAGGCCTCGCAGAGCCCGCAAGGGCTCAGTGGCTCCAGGCCTGCCTCCCCTGCCAGCTGCTCGATGGTCTCGCCTCCCCGCCGCTCACCCACAAAGCTGCCGGCCTGGCCAAGCAGGTTCCGCCCATCGTGCAGGTAGATAAGCGGAAACCGTCTCGTGCTCTTGGGGTATGAAGCTGGCAGGTATACCAGAACCTACCGCTGGCCGCCAAGCGCGGCGCCTTCAACCGGGCATTGAACCGGCTTGCCGGCCACAGCGCTTTCTGGTCCTGGATAATTCGCCCGCGCTTCCAAGCGCCACGCCCCCGCCCGCAGCAGGCGGGATGGCCGCGCTGCTAGCGGATAGGGCCACTTGACAGATAAACTGCTATCCAGTGCGCGTAGCCCTGTTCATCACCTGTTTGGCGGACCAGTTCTTCGCCGAGTCCGGTGTCCACGCGGTCAAGCTGCTCCGCTCGCTCGGGGTTGAGGTAGAGTTCCCGGCCAGGCAGACCTGCTGCGGCCAGCCCGCCTACAACGCGGGCTACTGGAACGAGGCCCGCTCCATGGCGGAACACACGCTCGATGTGTTTCAAGATGCCGAGTACGTGGTGCTGCCCTCCGGCTCCTGCACCACCATGCTAAGAGCTTTTTACCCCGAGCTTTTTCGCGAGCGCTCTTCAAAGTTCAAACAGGCAGAAGACTTGGCTGGCCGCACCTTCGAGCTTGCGGAGTTCATTGTGAAGGTACTGGGCGTAACCAAGCTGGGGGACGGGCTCAGAGGGCGGAAGGTCGCCTACCACCACGGCTGTCACGCGCTGCGCGAGCTGGGCATTAAACAAGAACCGCTGGCGCTTTTGGCGAATGCCGGGGCGGAGCTGGTGGACTGGCCCGCAAGCCAGGAGTGCTGCGGCTTTGGCGGCTTATTCTCGGTCAAGCTGCCGGAGGTTTCGCTGAGTATGGCGGACCAAAAAATTTCGACGCTTCCGAGGGCAGACTACCTAACCTCCGCCCTGGCAGGCTGCCTGCTACACCTTTCGGGGCGGATGCAGAACCATAGGGTGGGCCTAGAAACAACCAGCCCTTACGGGCTGAGCGAGGTCAGACCTCTCGCGAGCCTGTTGTGGCAAGCGGTGGAAGGTGCCGCATGAAGGCCAGCCCAAACAACTATCCAGAAGAAGCCGCGCTGGTCATCCGCGAACACCCGGAGGTACGCGCGTCGGTGACCGGCGCCACCTTGAACTTTGATCAGAACCGCAGAAAAGCTTACAGCGAGATTGACACCGAAGCCTGGCGCGTCTGGGCCGAGGCGGTCAAAAATCATCTGCTTACCCACCTGGATGGCTACTTGAGGCAAGCCGAGGCCTCTTTGGTTGCCAACGGCGTCCAGGTTCACTGGGCCGAGGACGCAGAGGCCGCTCAGCAGATTCTGGCCAGGCTGGTGCGGGAGAACCAGGTCAGAACCGTGGTCAAGGCCAAGAGCATGCTTTCCGAGGAGCTTGGCGTGAACCCGCTACTGGAAAGCCTGGGCGCCCGAGTATTTGAGACCGACCTCGGCGAGTACATCATCCAGCTGGAAAACGAACCCCCAAGCCATATCGTGGGACCCGCCATCCATAAGAACCTCGAGGAGATTCGCCAGGTATTTCACCGGCACTTCGGCACCGCGCTGAATGAAACCCCCGAAGCCCTGGCCGCGGTTGCCCGCAAGCGCTTACGCGACGCCTTCCTGCGAGCCGAAATGGGGATTTCCGGCGCCAACTTTCTGGCGGCGGACACCGGCACCATCGCGCTCATCGAAAACGAAGGCAATATCCGGCTTTCCACTTCCACGCCGCGTATTCATGTGGCCCTGGTGGGTATCGAGAAACTGGTGCCGCGCTTTTCCGACCTTGCGGTTTTTCTTTCGCTCACGGCAAGGGCAGCCACCGGCCAGCGCCTGGGAACCTTTGTCTCGCTGATCCAAGGCCCGCGCAAACCGGGAGAGCACGACGGACCAGAGCAGGTCCATGTGATCCTGGTGGACAACGGGCGCACCAGCGTGCTGGCTGACCCGGAGGCCTGGGAGACCCTGCGCTGTGTACGCTGCGGCGCATGCCTGAATGCCTGTCCGGTCTACCGCCAGACGGGAGGCCACGCCTACGGCTACGTTTATTCCGGGCCCATCGGCGCGGTGCTGGCGCCCGGGCTCCTGGGCCTCGAGGCCGCCAAAGCTCTCCCCTACGCTTCCAGCCTTTGCGGCGCCTGCTTTGAGGCCTGTCCCGTGCGCATCCCCATTCCCAAGCTGCTGCTGGCCTGGCGGAGCCGCGCGGTGGAACAAGGCATGACTCCCCGCTTTGAAGCCGCGGCCATTCGGGCGTATGCCTTCACCATGACGCATCCGCTGCTTTACCGCCTGGCAGCCAGGTTCATCCGCTACTTGCCCGACCAGGTTCTGGACAACCGGGTGGTGCCGGTTGTGAAAGCGTGGACGGAAGGGCGCGCGGGGCTGAAGCCGAGCCCCAAGAGTTTTAGGGAGTTGTGGGAAAGTGGCGAAGCCCAATAACTAAGGTGAAATTGGAGAGCGACTAGCACATGCCCACCCCTGCCATCAGCAAACAAGGCACCCGCGCCATCCGCCAAAAAGTTTCGCCCAAGTCCCAAGTAACACTCCAATAAGGAGGCTTATTGTCGCCACGACCCGAACCATCGGTGACGCTCCGGCACCGATGGACATCGGCAAAGCGCCGCGCCAACTCGGCTCCCGCTTTCACCGAAAGCTGCGTCAAAAACCCATGGAAAGAGGCGGGAATGGGAACCCGCGCGGGCTTATGGACAACAGATATCCAAATGCGGCGCTCCACGGGTTCAGCTTTCTATACGCGTCAAACACTGCGTGCTTGGAAAATCAATCCTGCAGGGTTTGGGCAGTTTTCAGCAAGCTCTTTGTAAATCGAAAGACCTATCCATGCAATAGGCTCACCAAAGTCAGCATAATAGAGCTGGAGAAGAAGCCGTGCGCCGGGACGAGGCCCCAACCATATTGCGTGCCCACAAAGCCGAGCTTGAACAGCTTGGTGTAACGACTATCTGGATCTTCGGCTCGGCGGCCCGTGACAAGACCCGCCCCGATAGTGACGTGGACATCTTGGTGAAGCCCTCGAGGCCTCTGGGCCTCGAGTTCTTTGGTCTTCAAGACAAATTGGAGGAGTGGCTCGGCTGCAAGGTGGACCTTGGCCGCCCCGACAGTCTGAGACCTTGGCTGAAAGAGCGTGTGCTTGCGGAGGCCGTGCGTGCCGCCTAGACCCTGGCATAGGAGAATCGAAGATATTTTAGGTTCCATCCGGGCCGTCATGGCTCACGTTGAAGGCATGGCTTACGAGCAGTTTGCCCAGGACCGCAAGACCGTGGGTGCCGTTGCTTACGAGTATGGGATTATCGGAGAAGCTGTGCACCATTTACCGTCCGAGACTGTGGCCGCCAACCCAGACATTCCTTGGCATCTAATGCGCGGGCTGCGCAACGAGCTGTTTCACGAATACTTCCGGGTGGATACTAAAACACTTTGGGAGGTGGCCACTTTGGACCTTCCCAGGCTTTTGAGCCCGCTTACGACCCTGCTCGAGGCCGAATAGCTAGTAAAGTGGAGATGCTCCCCATCGTGAAAGACCACATCCTCGCCCGCATCCACCGCGCTCTGGAGCACCGCCCCAAGAGCGAGCTCCCGGCCCCAATGCCCGTGGAGAAGATCACCGCCGAGGAAACGCTCGGGCGCTTTCGGGACAGGTTGAGCGGGAACGGCGGGGAGTTGGTGCGGCTGGAAAACGTAAATGCCGCTAGGGTTTGGCTGGATAGTTTCACCAAGGCCTTTTCCAGCGCGGCCTGCGGGTACCTGGTCCCGGCAGCCCTGCGGCCCGGCCTGCCAGAGCTTCCAGCGCACCAGGCCCAGCTTGGGGTCTCTTGGGCGCTCGGTGCGGCGGCGGAGACCGGCAGCGTTCTGATGAGCAGCCGTGACGGCCGGCTTACACAGCTTCTCCCCCCCACCCACCTGGTCTTTGTGTCCGAGGCGCGCTTGTACCCAAGCCTGTCTGAAGCCCTAGCGGCGCTCAAGACAGATCTCCCCTCGGCCATAGGCCTTCACTCCGGCCCCAGTAAATCCGCGGATATTGGGCAGATTATGGTCAAGGGCGTCCACGGCCCCGGCAGGCTGGTGGTGGCGCTCATCGGAGACATGGGCCCTTGAGATTATCCGGCGTGTTGATGTTGGATAGGCCAGCAATCCAGGTATCTCCATGGTGAGTTTGACCGAAGGGTCAAACTCACCATGGCCAGAGGGAGCAAGGCCCGCCTGCTGCGAAGCGGGCAGGAACACAGGGCGGCTTTTCAAGCCTTCCGACAAACTTAGACTGG
>JAMCQK010000147.1 GCA_023382135.1 Deinococcus sp. | reverse complement strand
GAGCGGGTCCACGCCCCAGGCATCGGCCAGGTACTTTTTGGAAAGCTTGGCCAGGGTGCCGTCGGCGATCAAGGCCTTGATGATCTTGTCGATCGCCGCGCGGTTGGCGGAGTTTTTGGGGAAGAGGGCGCCGTAAGACTCGCCGGTCTTGTACTGGCCCACCACAACAAATTTGCCGCCGGACTCCTTGGCCTGCCCCAGCACAATGGCGGTGTCGGTCATGGCCACGTCAATCTGGCCCGCCTGCAGCGAGGTAAACATGCTGGGGGTGTCGGGGAAGACCTTCACGCTCTTGGCCCCCAGGGTCTTGGTGGCAAAGGTCTCGCCGGTGGTTCCCTGCTGCACGCCGATGCGCATGGTTTTGATGGACTTTTCGTCCACCTTGGTGCCCTTCTTGACCATCACGCCGATGTCCGAGGAGAAGTACGGGGTGGAGAAGTCCACCACTTTCTTGCGCTCATCGGTAATGGAAATCTGCGAAAGCGCCAGGTCGAAGCCCCTGGTCTGGCCCGCAACCAGCGCATCCCAGGCCACGTTCACAACCTTGACCTTGGTCAGGCCGGCACGCCAGGCGATATTCGCCGCCATGCAGTACTCAAAGCCGTCTTTGATGTCGTTTGGGGTGTCGCCGTTATACCAGCCGGGGGCGGGCAGGTTTACTTCCACCGTCAGTTGGCCGGCCACCGCGGGCTTGAAGGGCATGGAGCCTTTGCTCCCGTACACCTCGCAGTTGCCAATCTTGTTGGATTGAGCGAGGCTCAAACCGGAGGCCAGCGCCAGCACCAGAACAAAAGACAGCCACTTTCTCTTGGTCATAGGTTCCTCCAATGGAACTTTGTAGCAAAAGCACCATACCGAGCGGCAACAACAGTGTCAAGCACGCGCCCGCCTGGGCACACGGTTACTAAAAAAGACCACAGATTTACTGGAGCGCGGAAGCCAAAAAGCACTGAAAGGGGTGTATGCCTTTCTCGCGGTCCGCGCCAAACACCCCTGGCCGAGGGGCCGGCGCAGGCCCTTTTGCACGGCTTCCACCACCTTGTCCTCGCGTTTCACCAAGGTCCAGCCGTGCTCCCGGGCGCCGCTTTTTCGCGGGGCTTTCCCTCACAAGGGTGGTGGACAGACCCCAACTCAAACCTGGCTATATCTTGCCTGGATGATTTCCGTAAGCTGGTATAGGGTACGCAAATGGAATATACCAGACCCAGAACCGCAGGTCTCACCTCCAGGCTGTCGGTCAAGCCTGCGTGACAGCCGGACGCCAACGCCATGGAGCCAGCCGCGGTTTTCGTCTACGGAACCCTTCAACAAGGGAGGCGCAATTTTCACGCCTCACTTCAAGCGGGCTGGACTCATTCCGAGCGGGCCTGCATCCTAGGGTATCAGCTTTTCAGTCTGCCCAAAGACCCGGCCCGGCCCTACAGCTATCCGGCGGTTATCCCCGGGGAGGGGCGGGTCTGGGGTGAGGTGCAGTGGTTCCTGGACCTGGACAAAGCGCTCGAGCGGCTGGACCGGCTGGAAGAGGCCGCCGTGCCGGGGGCAGGCGGCCAGAGTACGTTTGGCAACTACGAATACCTGAGGGTGCGCACAGAGGCATATCTTGCTAACGGCAAGCCTTTGCCTGTCTGGGTATACATGTATCCCGGCCTCGAGGCCGTCCGGCGCGCCCAGGGAATCCTGGTCCCCAGCGGAGTCTGGACCAGCCGGGACTAAGTATCTCCATGGTGAGTTTGACTGAAGGGTCAAACTCATTAGGGCCAGTGGGAGCAAGGAACACAGCGCGGCTTTTCAAGCCTTTCGACAAACTTAGACTGGAGACACTTAGCAGCACCGCGCGCCGGGCTTTAGCGCGCGGTGCTGCCCCTACTCCACCGTCACGCTCTTGGCCAGGTTCCTGGGCTGGTCCACATCCCTTCCCAAACAAACCGCCGTCTCGTACGCCAGCAGCTGCAGCGGCACCGCGCTCACAATGGGTGCCAGCAGAGGGTGTGTTCTTGGCACGTAGATCACATCTTGGGCAAACTTCTTGGCCTCGCTGTCACCCTTGGTCGCCAGCGCAATCACCCGCCCGCCGCGTGCGCGAACCTCCTGAATATTCGAGACCGTTTTTTCGTAGAGGGGGCTTTCGGTTGTCAAGACAACCACCGGCAAGTGCTCGTCAATTAAAGCAATCGGCCCGTGCTTCATCTCGCCCGCCGGGTAGGCCTCGGCGTGGATGTAGGAAATCTCCTTCAGCTTGAGTGCGCCCTCGTAAGCCGTGGGGGCCTGGATGTGGCGGCCCAAGAAAAGATAGTCGCTGGCCTGGTGGTACTTCAGGGCGATCCTGGCAATCTCCGGCCGCTCTTCCAGCGCCTCCTCAACCAGCCGGGGAAGCTTGCGCAACTCGGCGGTAAACTCGGCGGCCGGCTGGTCCTGGAGCCTGCCCTTGGCGCGGCCCATCCAGACGGCAACCAGCGACATTGCCGCAATCATCGCCGTATACGCCTTGGTCGAGGCCACCCCAATCTCCGGCCCCGCGTGGATGTAGAGCGTGTCGTCCACCTCGCGCGTAATCGAGGAGCCCTTGGCGTTGATGATCCCCAGAGTTCCCGCGCCTTTGCGCGCCGCCTCGCGGATGGCCTCCAGCGAATCGATGGTCTCTCCCGACTGGCTGATTACAATCGCCAAAGTTTTCTGGTCCGCCACCGGGTCGCGGTAGCGGTACTCGCTCGCCACCTCAACCTCCACCGGAACCCGCGCCAAGGCTTCAATCAAATATTTGCCCACCCAGCCCGCGTAGTAGGCGCTGCCGCAGGCGATCACGTGAACCTTGTCGTACCGGGCCGGGTCAAGCTTCAGCCCCAGCTCCGCGGTGGCGCTTTCTTCGCGCAGACGTCCGCCCAGGGTGTTTTCCAGTACCCACGGCTGCTCGTAAATCTCCTTGAGCATGTAGTGCGGGTAGCCGCCTTTCTCGCTGTCCTCCAGGCTCCAGTCCACCTCCACCACCTCGCGCTGGACCGGGTTTCCCTTCAGATCCGTAAGCCGAACACCCTCTTTGCCGATCGCCGCCATGTCGCCGTCGTGCAGAAAAATCACCCTGCGCGTGTAAGGCAAGAGCGCCGGGACATCGGACGCCACAAAGTTTTCTCCCTCCCCCAGCCCAATCACCAGCGGGCTCACCGTTCTGGCCACCACAATCTCTTCCGAGTCCTGGTGCGCCACCACCAGCCCGTACGCGCCGTGGGCCTCCTGCAAAGCCAGCCGTACCGCCTGGTAAAGGTTTCCCTGGTACTTCTCTTCAATCAAGTGCGCCAGCACCTCCGAATCGGTCTCGCTGGCAAACACATGGCCGCGCTGGAGCAGCCCTTCTTTGAGCGGCAAGTAGTTTTCGATAATCCCGTTATGAATCACCGCCAAGCGCCCGTCCTCGCTGCTGTGCGGGTGCGCGTTGGGGTCGTTGGGCGCGCCGTGGGTGGCCCAGCGCGTGTGGCCCACGCCCAACGTTCCGGGCAGGGCGCGTTCTTTCAAGCTCTCCGCCAGCACCTGCAGCTTGCCCGCCTTCTTCACCACCTCCAGCCGGCCGTTCACCTTCACCGCCACGCCCGCCGAGTCGTACCCCCGGTACTCAAGCCTTCTCAAGCCTTCCAGCAGCACCCCGGCCGCTTCCCTGAAACCCACGTAACCAACAATTCCGCACATGTAAACCTCGCCGAACGCCGAACGCCAGGCGCAAAGCGCCAAGCGCTGCGTTCCAAATCAAAAAAGCCTTTGGCCTCGAACACACCCTGTCATCCTGAACGCTTTTCCCTGTCATCCCGAACGCCCATTCCTGTCATCCCGAACGCAGTGCTCAGCCCGAAGGGCTAGTTGTGGTTCGGGATCTCTCTTTTCCTCCCCAACACCAGCAAAGACCAAACAGAGAGATTCCTCGGCTTCGCCTCGGAATGCC
>JAMCQK010000129.1 GCA_023382135.1 Deinococcus sp. | reverse complement strand
ACAGAGAGGGTTCGGGATGACGGACCCTGCGGTGTCATCCTGAGCCGCGCCTGTCATTCCGAGCGCGCAGCCTCCCCGTCATTCCGAGGCGAAGCCGAGAAATCTCGCTTTTGGTCTTTACTTTTGCCTTGAGAAGAAAAAGAGAGATCCCGAACCACAACTAGCCCTTCGGGCTGAGCACTGCGTTCGGGATGACAAAAACACCTTTGTCATTTCGAGCGAAGCGAGAAATCTCTCTGTTTGGTCTTTGCTTTGGTCTTGAGGGACAAAAGAGAGATCCCTCACTTCGTTCGGGATGACACGAACGAGTGTTCGGGATGACAGGGAGTGTCTGGGATGACAGAAGAAGGTCCGGGGTGACAGGGAAGAGCACTCGGGATGACGAGGAGTGTTCAGAACGACAGATCCTGTCGCGTCATCCCGAGCCGGAGCACAGCGAAGGGGGAAGAATCTCTCATGCGCTCCCGCTGGAGATTGCTGTGCCCGACTCAGTGAGAGTCCCTTCACTTCGTTCAGGGTGACAGGGTGGGGAATAGGGCGCGTTTCTATAATTCAAAGATGTTATATTAGTATTCGCAAGCAGCAGCCTCTAGGAGGTAGTTATGAGCCGTAACCCGAAGCCCGCCGCCGGGGTTTTCGTGTTGCTTCTTTTGCTTGGCGCCTGTAGCGGGCCTAGCGTGAGCGAAATTTCTGGCACGGTTGACCTCGGCTTTGCTCCGGCCAGCCTTGGCCAGGTGGAGCCGATAAACTTCGGAGAGCTTTCGTTGCAGGCTAACGCTCTTCCCGGTTCTGTGGAAGCTGAGTTTGTTCCTGGAGAGGTAATTGTAAAGTTCAGGCCCGAGGCCGGCCCCCAGACGGCGTCGGCGCTAAGCCTGGCCGGTGCCAGGCTGGAACGGGTACGTCCTCTGGGCCTTGAGCGCGCCGCGCTGTACCGGGCGCCGGGCGCTACCGCGCAGGCCACCCTGGCCTTTGTGCGCGAGCTGGAAGGGCGGCCGGACGTGCTTTACGCGCAGCCCAACTACATTGCGCGGGCAACCGCAACCCCCAACGATACCTTCTACTCCCTTCAGTGGCACTACCCCGCCATCAAGCTGCCCCAGGCCTGGGATATTGAAACCGGCAGCAGCAGCCCGGTGACCGTGGCGGTGATTGATACCGGTATTCTTTCCCTCCACCCGGATTTCGCCGGGAAAATTCTTCCGGGTTACGATTTCATCAGCAACCCTACCACAGCCAACGACGGCGATGGCCGCGATTCCGATCCTGAGGACGCGGGGGACAACCCCACTGGCCAGTCTAGCTACCATGGCTCACACGTGGCCGGTACGGTTGCCGCCACTACCAATAACAGCCTTGGCGTGGCCGGGGTGAGCTGGGGGGCAAGGATTCTGCCCGTCAGGGTGCTGGGCGTGGGCGGCGGTACTTTTGCCGATATTGTGGACGGCATCCTCTGGTCGGCAGGGTTAAGCGTGGCAGGTGCGCCGGCCAACCCCAACCCGGCAAGAGTGTTGAACCTGTCGCTTGGGGCCGCTACCCCCTGTTCGAGTACGCCGGCCGTTCAAGACGCCTTCAACCAGGCGTTTGCCCAGGGCGCCGTTGTGGTAGTGGCCGCGGGCAACGACGCCGCCGATGCCAACCTGTACAGCCCGGCCGGTTGCACGGGCGTGATTACCGTCGGCGCCACAGAGTTCCGCAATTACCGCTCTTACTACTCCAATTACGGGAGCCGTATTGATGTAATGGCGCCCGGGGGGGACTTGACCGCTAATCGCAACGGTGACGCTTATGCCGACGGCGTATTGAGCGCAGGGCAAACCGATGATGCCAACAGTGACGGGGTCTATGGGGACAAAGCTTTTGTCTATGTCTTTATGCAAGGAACCTCCATGGCCAGTCCACATGTGGCCGGGCTGGTGGCCCTCCTAAAGAGCAAGAAACCCGGCCTTACCCGCGCGGAGATAATTACAGTGCTCAAGAGTTCAGCCCGGCCACTAAGTGCTACCGCTTGCCAAGGCGGCAATCTGCCCAGCTTAACGGGAGCGGACTGCGGCGCCGGTCTGGTGGACGCCCAGGTTGCGCTACAGGCCATACTGGCCGACCTGAACGGCACACGTGTGATTGCCTGTTTCTGGACGGGCAGCGCCTGTGACCCGGCCAAGAGCAAGTACGTGGTGCTCTCGACCACCGCCAAGAGTGCAAGCTACAAGCTAAGCGGCTTGGCTGCGGGGAACTACTATGTGCTGGCCTGGAAAGATGTAAACAACAATGGCTCGGTAGATCATGGAGACTATTACGGCGGGTACCTGTCAGGAGGCAGTTTGGCCCTGGTGAGCCCGACGCGGACGAATATCAGCTTCTCGCTGGATATTGTTCAAGTATCCGTCGCCGCCGCCGACGTGCCGATACTTACCCAGGTCTTGCCCCTGCTGCGGTAGCGCGACCCCTTGCCGGGAGTCTGCCTCGGGACGGTGCGGTTCAGGGCCTTTCCGGGATGCCGGCTTAAAACGAAGAGAAGCGGGTAACGTTATTTTCAGTGCAGGGGATACTTGGTATGGCATGAATCGCCGGGCTACTGGATACTACGCAGGGCAGAGGGTGTAGGTTATTGGCATGAAGATCTATACCAAGACCGGCGATAAAGGCGAGACCGGGCTGTATGGCGCCGACCGGGTTCCCAAGGACCATGCCCGGGTGGAAGCGTACGGGACGGTGGACGAGGCGAGTAGCGCTATCGGGGTGGCAAGGAGCCTGCTGGCCGAAGAGCACGCGGATATTCAGGAACACCTCGAGTCGGTGCAGAACACCCTCTTTGACTTGGGAGCCGATCTGGCCACACGCGCTGGAAGTCCCTACCAGAAAAAGGTGGCGCGCATAGATTCGGAGGACGTGGCCGGCCTCGAGGCCCTCATTGACCGCTACCAAGAAGAAGCCCCGCCACTCACTGGCTTTATCCATCCAGGCGGCCATCCGGCTGCGGCGGCCCTCCAGCTTGCCCGCGCCATTACCCGCAGGGCCGAGCGCCGGCTGGTCTCGTTGATGCGCTTGGAGGAGGCAAACCCGGAGGCTCTCTGCTACCTGAACCGCCTCTCGGACTTCCTGTTCACTTTGGCGCGGGTGATCAACGCCCGCTCGGGCATAGAGGAAGCCTCCTGGCAGGTGAAGAAGCGGAAGTGATTTATTCCCGCCACGGCTCGGTGTAGGAGTACAGGACCCCGGGCGTTTGGACCCGCGTCATCGAAAATACCACCATGGTGTTAGAGCGGCCTGGTGAGGGTATACTTTCCTTCGAGGAGCAAAGGACTGGTGGAGCAAGCCCCGCGCCAAACCGATCTCGACCGACTCCAAGCAGTAACCTTTTGGGTCCAGCCCGGCTCCCCCCACAGCCCGCTAGCCAGCGCCAGCATCTGCTTAGAACGCCTGCTGGCGGTTTTTTATCAGGCGTTTCCCGAATATAACGACACGCTGGCTTACGTGCAGTCGGCTCGCTGGCCCCACAATATTTTTCTCAGCGTCAGCGATGGCTGCTCGGGGATGCTGCCGGGCGCGGCCCGCCATCTTCGGTACTTGTTGCTCGAGGCTTTCCCAAAGTGCCAGGTTCAGGTTTACGGCAAGCACTGGTCGCCCCGCTAGTCTGGGGCCTAGCAGTACCGATACCTCTTGAAACAAGAACCATGCAGGATACCGCGGAACGTTTACTGGCCACGCTGAAGGAAGAGTATCAAGGTGGGCAAGCGCTGGCGAGAAGCTTTGGCGTTGACTGGCCCGAGCTTTGGAAGCAGGCGCAACGTTTGCGCCAGCAGGGCTACCCGGTTGAGATTGCCGTCGGAAGGTCCAAGGGACTTCGCTGGGCTCCAGGCACTCCCACGGCCCTGGCCCTGGAAGCGGCGCTCAAGGGCCGCCTTGGTAGGCCCTACCGC
>JAMCQK010000062.1 GCA_023382135.1 Deinococcus sp. | reverse complement strand
GGCCTAGATCATGGTGCAGAAGGGCAACTTCGCGGGTGTTGGCCTGGGAATAGAGCGCCCGCAAAACCGCTTCCCGCAGGTTTGCTGGGTAGGGAAGGCTGATGTGCTCGAGGACCCGGTGGGCGACGCGCGGGGGCAGGCCCGCCAACTCGGCCAGGACAAAATCGGCACCGTCAGCCGAGGTGCCAGACATTATGCCTAGAACACGCAATTTATTGCTCCTAACTGGCAGGGTTGGGATCACCCTTCAGCTCGGCTACGAAGTCGTAACGGTCGCCGCGGTAGTGGCTACGGGTGAACTCCAAGACGCTTCCGTCCGGCAGGTAGCTGGTTCTTTCAATGTACAAAACCGGCGCGCCGCTCCGGATACCGAGCAGTTCGGCCACACCAGGAGGCGCCGCTACCGCCCGCAGGCGCTGCATGGCGCGCACTGGCCGCAGGTTGCGCTTGCCGAGGAAGCTGTAAAGCGACTCTTTTACCGCCTTGGGATTGCCCAGGTACTTGGCGGGAAGCGCGGCTAACTCCAGCGCCATGGGTTCCCCGCCGCTCATGCGCACCCGCTCCAAGCGGCTCACGGGGGAGTGCGCCGGAATTCCAAAGGCCATGGCTTCTTCCGGCGAAGCGGGAAAGACCCCGCGCTTTAGCCAGCGGCTGTGGGAATCCAGGCCGCGTGAGCGCATGTCTTGGCTGAAGCCCGTCAGGAAGCCCAGGTTCTGCTCCACCCTTGGCGGCACGAAATTTCCGCTTCCCTGCTGTTTGCGCAAGAAGCCTGCGGCCTCGAGGCCTTGCAGCGCCTTGCGCAGCGTTATGCGCGAGATTTTCAAGTCTTTGGCCAGCTGGCGCTCGGCGGGCAAGGCCTCGCCCGGTTTCCAGCGGCCGTTACTGATCTCGCGCCTGAGCGCGGCCTCAACCTGCAGATAGACCGGTGTGTCGGAGGACGAGCTTATTTTGATAAACATACTTGGTTCTTCGTATACCACTCGTATACCACCATAATACATTAGCCGGCCCAAAGAATGAACGAATCGCCACTGGACTAGCCCTCTGGTGCAATGGAAGTTCCGCGAGGCTCGCTGGACGCCATCGGGGTTTTGGGTCCAGGCCCTTGCACCGTAACGCTATCTCTGCCCCCCTCTTTGGCAGGAACCAAACTCCCATCCAGGCCTCAGTACAGGACCAGCTTGCCTGGGAGAGAGCAACCCGCTGTCCTAGCTTCCCAACTTGTCGAGTTCCCGGCGTGCAGGGCTTCGTCGTTGCTGTTCAAGATTTTTGAGATCTTTGAGGCATTGAAAAAGCTCAGGTTAACCCCAAGGGCTTCCAGAATACGACTTCCTCGACCCCGGGCAGGACGAAATCTGGTATCCGGCCAACCTCCCTGTACCCGAGCTTTGCATATAGTCGTTGGGCCCTGGGGTTATGGTCCGAAGCTAGCACAAAGAGCCCGAGCGTTTTACCTTTAACCTGACTCTCGAGCCGGGACACCAGAAAAGGCCCCACGCCCTTGCCCTGGTGCTCCGGATGCACCGCCAGGAGCCGAATGTACCCGGCGCGCTCGAACCCACCTTTGTCCAGGTACCATACCCAGCCGAATCCATTACCGGCGACCCACACGGAACCCTGGGTCAAGGCTTGTTTCAGAAGGTGGTGAATTCGTTCGCCAGTAACCCCGTAACTTGCCCAGAACGGGTCAAGAGCAAGCGCTTCCGCCATGGCACCGTAATCCCCAGCTGTGGCTTCGCGGAACTCCACCATCCTAATATACCACATGTAGTCCACATGCTTACCAATTGTAGACCTTTGTGGTACACTTATGACACTCGTGATTCAGGTAGCGTTGTGCTGGAGCAGTAGAGTGAGCGCCATAGAACCAGTCTCCCAGGCAGTTTCCCGTCTTTTCTGTTTGGACCTTTGGGCCTGCAGCATCGCCTCAGAGATGTTTGGGAAGGGGGGTTTGTTCAACCTGGACGCTATCACGAGCGCATGGGGTGTTCAGCAGAACAACGTTCTTCTTCAGGAGGGCAGACATGAAAAAGGAAGCGGATCACAGCAAGGCAAGCCATGAATCACAATCTGTTCTTGATGGGCCGGTTGCTCGTCGCGAGGTGCTCAAGGGCTCGCTCGCGCTCGCTGGACTCAGCGCTCTTTCTGCGCTGATTGAACCCTGGGCGCTTGCGGCTGGCCCAAAAGCTGGCGGCACGTTGAATTTTGGGGTTGACCAAGCCCCTGTGGGGCTGGATCCAAACCTGGTAACGTCTTTCTCGTCCTTCTGGCCTATCAGCGCGGTGTATGAACCGCTGGTGAGCCTGGATGCCAACCTGCGCCCAACCCCTGGGCTCGCCCAGTCATGGGAAACCCCAAACAAGAAAACCTATATCTTCCACCTGCAGCCAGGCGTCAGTTTCCACGACGGTGAGCCTCTGCGGGCCTCTGATGTGGTGTTCACGCTTAATCGCATACTGAACCCCAAGTCCACCTCACCGGCACGAACCTACATTTCGGCAATCGACACAATTGAGGCTGTCGACAACTCCACCGTCAAGGTTACGCTCAAGTTTCCCTACGCGCCCTTGTTGGTTAATCTGGCAAACTTCAACACCTCCATCGTGTCTGAAAGGGCAGTGGCGCAAAGCGGCGGGAACCTGCAGCGCACGATGATCGGCACAGGACCATTCAAGCTGGTGAGCTACCAGGAGGGTAACTCGTTGCAGCTGGCCAAAAACAGTGCGTACCGGCTCAGCGGCCGCCCCTACCTGGACGGGGTGGTCTTCCGGATCATTCCAGACCAGCAGTCGCTCCTCGCGGGGCTACAGAATAACTCGCTACAGCTTGCTTATATCAACGATGGTCTAGTCGTTCGCCAGGCGTCCCAGAACCCGGCGGTTAAGCTCATTCAAACCCCCAGCATGTACACGCGCACCTTGAGCTTCAACGTTGCCCGGCCCTTGTTCCGAAGCTCCCTGGTGCGCCGGGCCATCGCCCTTGCGCTCAACCGGCAGGAGATCGTCCAGCTTGTGGAGTCCGGCTTCGCCAGCCCGAGCGCGGTGTTGCCGGCGACCATGAAAGAGTGGGCGTTGCCACTGTCCGAGCTTCCCAACTATGATCCAGACCAGGCCAAGGCCTTGCTCGCCCAAGCCGGAGTGCGGAACCTGAGCTTTTCAATTGTTTGCGCCGCCACCTACGAGGGCGGGCAGAAAGTCGCAGAGGTTATTGCCGACCAGCTCAGCAAGATCGGGGTGCGGGTAAAGCTGGACACGGTGGAGTGGGGCAACTATATCAACCGCTGGGTAAAGCGCGATTTCGATGCGATGGTAGAGCTCAGGAGCGGACCCCCCGACCCAGACAGCTACCTGTACCGCATGATGTACAGCAATGCTCCCGCCAACAACTTCGGGTTCAGCAACGCCGAGGTCGATGCCCTGCTCGACCGCGGGCGGGCCGCCGCCACACCAGAGGACCGCAAGAAGATCTACACCCAGCTGCAGCAGCTCATCGCTAAACTGTCCCCTGCCGTCATGCTGTATACGCCCTATATGACCCTGGGGGCCACGAAGGCCGTAGAGGACATGCGGCTCCCACCCACGGGGCTGTTCAATTACTTGCGCGACGCCTGGCTGTCGTAGCCCTGGCGTGCCGGCACCCATCACTCCAATCGATCAACCATGGGATTGACCCGCTATGTCTTCGGCAGGCTGGGTCAGTTGCTTCCGGTCGTGGTGGGCATGTCCATCGCCTCATTCCTGCTGGTCCACTTGATCCCCGGCAATGCCATCGAGCTATACTTGGGGACCCAGGTCTCGCCGACACCCGAGCAGATGGAGGAGCTGAAGCGAATCTTCGGCCTTTCGGGGCCGATTTACGAGCAGTACGGGAGATGGGCGCTGCGCATTCTGCATGGCGACATGGGGTACTCGCTGCGAACCGGCCAGCCGGTGCTGCCCTCGATCCTCAACGCCCTTCCAC
>JAMCQK010000049.1 GCA_023382135.1 Deinococcus sp. | reverse complement strand
CATTTCGAGCGGCCCTCTGTGTCATTTCGAGCGAAGCGAGAAATCTCTCTGTTTGGTCTTTATTGATGTTGGGGGAAAAGAGAGATCCCGAACCACAACTAGCCCTTCGGGCCTGTCTGCCCCAGGCAGGCTGAGCACTGCGTTCGGGATGACAAGAGGGTTGGGGATGACACGCAGGCGTTTTCGGGATGGAAACGGGGTTCAGGACAATGGGGAAAAGTACTCGGAATGAAGGGTTGCTTGTGCTGACATGAAAGGGCCCCCGGGATGGCGGCGTTTAGCCCGGCCTTTGGTGCGTCCGGTCCAGAGCGGTATACAAAAGAACGGTAACCAGAGCCAGCATGGCCGAAAGCGCCAGCGCCTCGGAAAAAGGTCCCAGCCCCGGCCTCCCCAGCCGCTCGTAGATGGCCAGCGAGAGCGTGGTCCATTCCGGGCGTTGCAGCGATCTGGTGGCCCCGAACTCTCCGATGACTGCGGCCAGCGCAAGGGCCACACCCGCCAATATGGAGGTCTTGACCAGTGGCCACTCCACCCGCACAAGCCTGCGCCAGGGGCTTGCCCCCAGCACCCGGGCGGCCTCGAGGACTCCCTTGGGCAGCGCCCGCAGCCCCGGTAAAAGCGCCCGGCCCAGAAGAGGATAGCTCTGCAGCGCATACGCGCCGATCAGGATCCACAAAGAGCCGCGCAAGCCTGGATACGCAACCAAGTACCCAAGCCCCACCGCCACCGGCGAGATGAGCAAGGGAAGCAGGCCCACCAAGTCGAGCACCCGTCCACCGCGCCATACCGCATAGGCATAGAAGAACCCGAGCGGCAAATCCAGCAAGAGCGCAAGCAGCGCGAACCTCAGACTGTTGGCCAGGGCGGCAGCCGCCGGGGTAAAGTCCTGGGAACCGAAAACGCTGGCAAAGGCCCCTGGGTGCTCGAGCGAACGCCACAACAAGGCCAGCAGCGGGCTGAACAAGAGCGCGAAGAGAGTGGAAACGAAGCCCGCCAGGCCCCAGGCCACGGGCTTGGCAAGGGGCCTGGGAGGCCTATCGGCGCCGAGGCCATGGGTCAGAACAGCCTGGGTCCGCAGGTAGACCAGGACCACAAGCCCCGTCACGATGAGTTGAATTATGACAAGGGCGCTGGCCTGCGCAAACTGGAGTCTTTGGGCCAGCAGGGTGTAGATCTCCACTTCCAGGGTGGAGTATCCGGGCCCGCCGAGCAACAAAGGAACCCCGAAGCTGGCAAAGCTGTAGAGAAAGGTCAGGCTGGCACCCGCCAGGAGTGCGGGCGCCAGCAGGGGAAGACCCACCCGCAGATAAGCCCGGGTGGCGCCGGCCCCCAGGGTCCGTGCGGCGGAGAGTGAAGTCTCGAGGCCCGCCAGCGCCGGCACCAGGATGCGCAGCGTCATCCCCAGGTTGTAAAACACGCTGGCCCAGAAAAGCACCCAGGGGGTTCCGTAGAGGTTTATTCCCGTGATTCCCCTTGGCCCCACCAACGCCATGAAGCCCATCGCGACCACGATGGCGGGCATCACAAAAGGCGCCAGCGCAAACGACAAAAGCACCTCCCGTCCCGGAAACTGGAAGCGGAAAACGTACGAAAGCGGCAGCGCAAGCACCACCACCAGAAAGCTTGAGCCCAGCCCGTACTCGAGGCTCCAAAGAAGCCGCCCCCAGTAGTAGGGGTTGGCTAAGGCTTCGCCAAAGCCTTTTCCAACACCCAGCGCGACGATGCGGGCAAGCGGATAGATAAGCGCCAGGGCCAGAAATACCCAGACTGGCAAGGCAAGCCAAAAAGCCGGCGGGACTTTTTTACCTTGCCGCGCCCACGTTTCACGGCCTCAGGGCTCTGGCCTTGCAAAACTACCTTGGTCCACTCGTCTATCCAGCGCGTCTGGCTGGTGGCAATGGTCTTTGGGGCCAGTTGCGCCGGGGCCTTGGGCTTTTCCGCCCACTTAATAAAAACCTCGGGCAGCGCCGCGTCCAGGCGGGCGGGGTAGACCCACATTTGGGTGGGGATGTTTTCCTGCACCGGCTTGGAAACCAGCCAGTCCACAAACTTTTTGGCCAGCGCCAGGTTCTTGGTGCCCTTAAGGATGCCCACGAACTCCACTTGGAAAAAAGTGCTCCCCGGAAACAACAGATTCCCGGTGGGCGGCTCTTTGAACTTTCCTTCGGAGTAGTAAACCTCGGCGGCTGGGCTGGTGCTGTACGAAACCACCAGCGGCCGGTCGCCGCCGGAGCGGGAGAAGTGCGTGTAATAGGCTTCTTCCCAGCCGGCCGCCACGCGCACGCCGCCATCCCGCAGCTTCGCCCAGAAGTCCAGGTAGCCTTGTTCGCCAAACGTAGCCACGGTGGCGAGCAAAAACGCCAGCCCCGGCGAGCTGGTGGCGGGGTTTTCCACCACCAGCAGCTTGGCGAACTCTGGCGCGGCCAGCTCGGCAAACGACCTGGGCAGCGCTTTGCCTTTGAAAAAGGCGTTGTCGTAGTTGAGGGCGACATAGCCATAGTCCACCGGCGTGGCGTAGCCGTTGAAACCCAACGTCAAGTTGGCGCCCAGATTCTTGAGCTCGGGAGAAAAGTAACGCTCCAGGATTCCCTCTTGAACGGCCCTGTAAGCCAGCGTGTTGTCGAAACCGTAGAACACGTCGGCCACCGGTGCGGATTTCGTCAGGATGGCCTTGTTGAGGGTCTCGCCGGCATCGCCCGCTTTCAGGATCTTGATCTTGACCCCGTTTTGCTGCTCGAAACCAGCGATCAGTTTTTTATCCAGCGAGAAGCTGGCGTGCGTGAGCACGGTAAGTTCCGCCGCGCTGGCGGTGTTAAGCGCCAGCATAAGCGCCGCTACTATAAAAAACACCCTTCCCTTACCCCTCTTCCAAAGAGAGAGGAAACCTGCCTTGGTCTTCCACAACATAAAACCCCCCGTGGTCACCGGAGGGGGTTCCCCAGTCACGCTCCCTACGCCGGTACGAGCCGGATCAGGTTCTAAGGGTATTTCTCAGTCAGCCTTTGCGCCGACACCCCCGATGACGCTGCTATTGTAGCACCACGGTATGGGCCGTTTGTACCCAGAAGCTTGGGTAACGCTTTCTGAGCCCTTGGGCAATTGACCGGGCCTCTTCTTCGCCGGCAATACCAAAGAAGCATGAGCCGGAGCCGGACATCAGCACCCCTCTCAGACCGGTTTTCTTCAGCTCCGATTTGAGCTCGGCCAGTTGCGGGTAAAGGCGGAAGGCGGCGGCCTCGAGGCTGTTCCAGTACGGTGGTTCTTGTTCTTGGGCGAGCGCGGCCAGAATCTCCGGTACCGGCAACGGCCCAGCCGGTTCCGAGGGTAACAGTGCGCCATAGACCGCGGCGGTGGACACCGGCAGTCCCGGACCGGCCAGAACCAGGGACAGTCTGCTACCCTTGATTTCACTGAGCTGTTCGCCAATCCCCTCCGCCTCGGCCCATCCGCCTTGTAGGAAAAAAGGTACGTCCGCACCAAGTTTTACGGCCAGCGAGGCGAGATTAATCCCCGAAGGATAAATCTCCCGCAGCCCCTTGAGCACGGCGGCTGCGTCCGACGAGCCCCCGCCCAGTCCGGCTCCCACTGGAAGGTTTTTTTGCAGAACAAGCCGCACGCCGCCAGGCATGCCGGCGGCTTTCAGATACTTCTGTGCCGCGCGGTAAGCCAGATTTTCGGGCCCGGGGGGAAGCGCTCTGCCGCTGACTTCGAGCCTAATGCCCCGCGGCGCCGGCTCCAAAAAAACGCGGTCGGCGATGTCGAGCGCGGCGAAGATGGTGTGAATCTGGTGGTAACTATCGGGTCTTTTGGCAAGAACCGAAAGACCCAGATTGACCTTCGCGGGAGCTAGGACTTCCAACTCTTGGCCAGCCCTTCCGCTATCTCGAGGTCTTCGGGATAGGTAATTTTGAACATCCGGCGGTCGCCCGGAACCAGCGCTACCGCGTGGCCCAGGCGCATAACTATCTGCGCGTCGTCGGTTGCGCTGACGCCCGAAGCAAGAGCTTGCCGGTGCGCTGCCAGCAAAAGTTCGCGCCTAAAGCCTTGGGGCGTCTGCACCAGCTGGTAATCCTCGCGGGGGAGCACGCCGCCGTACCGGCCCCGCCAGTTCTGAACCAGGGTATCGGCCAGCGTGGCGGCCAGCGTGGCCGCGCCGGTTTTCTGGGCGGCCTCGAGTAGGCGCTCCACCGCCTCGGGCACCACAAAGGGCCTGGCTACGTCGTGCACCAACACCAGCTCACCTCTGGCCTCTTGCAGCAACAGGTATACGCTCTCCTGCCGCGAGGCGCCGCCGCTGCGGTACGTCACGTTGACTTCGTCTTGCAGGGTGTGCCCAGGGGGAAGCGCCACGCGTATCTCGTCCGCCCAAGCAAAGGCCTCGAGCGCGCGCTCGAGCAGCGTCTTGCCGCCGAGCCTCAGGAACGCCTTGGGGCCTTTCCCCAAGCGTTCGCCCGAACCAGCCGCCGGCAGCAGCACCGAAACCTTCACGTAAGCAACTTTAGCAGTTTGGCGGGTCGCGGTTGAGTTTTGGAGTGTCCTACCTTCATTCCTGGCTCATCTGTCATGGTAGAGTCCGGGGCGTGGATTATCTGCAGTCGGTCATCCTGGGTATTGTCGAGGGGCTGACCGAGTTCCTGCCGGTTTCCTCTACCGGCCACCTGGAGCTGGCGCGGCACCTGATGGGCCTGGATGCAAGCGCATTCTCCAAAAGCTTCGAGATATTTATCCAGCTGGGCGCCATCCTGGCGGTGGTGGTGCTGTACGGAAAAAGGTTGGCCAAAGACCTCGAGGTCTGGAAAAGAATTATCGCGGCCTTTGTCCCGACCGGGCTCATTGGGCTTCTGCTCTACAAGGTCATCAAGAACTCGCTTCTGGGAAACATCCATCTGGTGGTGGCCATGCTGGTGGGCGTGGGGCTTTTGCTGGTGTTCGCCGACCGCGTGACCAAAGGGCGCGAACGCTACCAGGACGTGAACCAGATGCCCCTGTCCAAAGCCTTTCTGGTGGGGCTCATCCAGGCGGTCTCGGTGGTACCGGGGGTTTCGCGCTCCGGGGCTTCCATTCTGGGCGGGATGTTCCTGGGCCTCGGCGCCAAGGCGGCGGCAGAGTTCTCTTTCTTGCTGGCAGTGCCCACAATGCTCGCAACCAGCGGTTTTGAACTCTTCAAAAACGGAACCGGGTTCAGCGGCGGCGAGTGGGGTTTACTGGCCGTGGGTTTTATGGTCTCGTTTGTGGTTGCGATGGCTTCCATCCGCTTCATGATGGGCCTGCTGCCCAGATACGGCTTCATGCCCTTTGGCATCTACCGGGTGGCGGCTGGGTTGATCTACGCACTGGTGTTTCTGCGCTGAGACCAGGGGTGTTCGGGCAACAGACGGGGGCTGCTCGGGATGACAAAAATACCGTTGCCATTCCGAGCGGCCACCCCCCATTGCCATTCCGAGCGCCCACTCCCCTTGTCATTCCGAGGGCGCAGCCCGAGGAATCTCGCTTTTTGGTCTTTGGGCTTGAAGAGCAAAAGAGAGAGATCCCTCACTTCGTTCGGGATGACAGGGGGGCTGTTCGGGATGACAGAGAGAGGGGATGACAAGAAAGTTCGAGATGATAGATCCCACCGTTGTCATTTCGAGCCGCAGGCGAGAAATCTAGCTTTTAGGCTTTATCGGTTTGGGGGAAAAGAGAGATCCCTCGGCAAGCTCGGGATGACACGGAAAAGTTGTTCGGGTGACAAACCCTGCCGTTGTCATTTCGAGCCGCAGGCGAGAAATCTCGTGTTTTGTCTTTAGGGGAAAGAGTGACCCCTCCACTTCGCTTCGTTCAGGGTCAGGGCGACAAACGGCAAGCAAGAGTTATCCTGAACGGTATGCTAGAGACCCTCAAGGCTGCCTTAGGCGACAAGGTTACTACGGCTCCGAGCGTACTCGAGTCCCACGGGCGCGACGAAAGCTACCCAGAGAGGCGTCCTCCGCTGGCCGTGGTCTATGCCGAGTGCCTTCCGGACGTTCTGCTAACACTGGCGTTCGCACGTGAGCAGGGGGTATCGGTGATTCCCTTTGGCGCGGGCACCAGCCTGGAAGGCCATCTGATCCCGCAAGGCCCGGCTTTGAGCCTGGACCTTTCGCACATGAACAAAGTGCTCGAGGTGAAAACACCGGACTTTGTGGCGGTGGTCGAGCCCGGTGTTACGCGCAAAGCACTGAATGAATCTTTGAAAGGAACCGGGCTTTTCTTCCCCGTTGACCCAGGCGCCGATGCC
Source organism: Deinococcus sp. (assembly GCA_023382135.1). Classification (GTDB taxonomy): domain Bacteria; phylum Deinococcota; class Deinococci; order Deinococcales; family Thermaceae; genus JAMCQK01. The sequence continues at coordinate 12,878 of JAMCQK010000049.1, read as the reverse complement.
TCCTTGGGCGGTATGGCCGCCACCAACGCCTCGGGCACCACCACAGTGCGCTACGGCGGCATGCGCCAAAACGTGCTGGCGTTGGAGGTAGCGCTCGCAAACGGAGAAGTTTTGCAGCTTGGCCGTGCGGTGCGCAAAACCAGCGCGGGGTACGACTTAAAAGACCTGTTCATTGGCTCCGAGGGGACGCTGGGTGTGATCACCAAGCTAACAGTGAGGCTTCATCCCATCCCCGAACACGTGCATGCCTTGCGGGTTTTTTTTGAAGACCTCGAGGCCGCCTCTCACGCGGCATATTCAGTCCTGGCCTCCGGCCTGCCCGCGGCAAGGCTTGAACTGGTAGACGAGCTTGGCCTGAGGGCTATCAACCGCTACCTGGGTCGGGCCTTCCTAGAAAAGCCCGCGCTTTTTCTGGAGTTCCACTCCTCTACCGCGTCCGCACTGAAAGCGGAGTCCATGCTGGCGATCGAGCTTATGAAGGAGCACGGCGGGCTGGAGATAGACATTGCCCACACCGCCGAGGAGCGCACGCTCCAGTGGGAAGCTCGCCACCAGGCCTACTGGGCGCTGGTGAACCACTACCCCGGAAAACAGTTCATGATTACCGACACCGCGGTGCCGATATCAAAGATGCCCGCGTTGGTGGAACGGGCGCAACAATGGATGCAAGAGACGGGCCTCGAGGGCTCCATTCTGGGCCACGTGGGAGACGGCAACTTTCACACCCTGGTAGCGGTGGACCCCAGTGACTACGCCAAAGCCGAGGACTACGCCAGGGAGCTGGTGGAGCACGCACTAGCGCTGGGAGGAACTTCCACCGGCGAGCACGGTGTGGGCCTGCGCAAGAAAAGGTACCTGGAAAAAGAGCATGGCGGCGCGCTCCATTGGATGCGGGAGATCAAAAAGCTTTTTGATCCCCAGGGCGTTCTGAACCCCGGAAAGATTGTCTAGCCTCCCAGCTTAAAGCTGTCTACGCCGGAACCAAACTAAGTAAACTATTCCCATGAGCCTCGAATGGTGGCAAAGCGCAACGATTTACCAGATCTACCCCCGCAGCTTCCAGGACTCAAACGGAGATGGCATCGGCGACCTCGAGGGCATCCGCTCGCGGCTCGCCTACCTGAAGGACTTGGGCGTACAGGCTATCTGGCTCTCGCCCTTCTACAAAAGCCCCATGCGCGACTTCGGCTACGACGTGGCCGACTACTGCGAGGTAGACCCCATCTTTGGAACGCTGCAAGACTTTGACCGGCTGCTGGCGGATGCGCACGCAATGGGCCTGAAGGTGATTGTCGATCTGGTGCCGAACCATACCAGCAGCGATCACCCGTGGTTCCTCGAGTCCAGAGAAAGCCGCCAAAGCCCCAAGCGGGACTGGTACGTGTGGAGAGACCCCAAATCCACCCGGAACCCGCCCAATAACTGGACCAGCTTCTTTGGCGGCCTGGCCTGGACCTTGGACAAGAAGACTGGACAGTACTGGCTCCACCAGTTTCTGCCGGAGCAGCCAGACCTCAACTTTAGAAACCCGCAAGTAGTAGAAGCGATTTTAGATGTGATGCGTTTTTGGCTAAAGCGCGGGGTGGACGGGTTCCGGGTGGATGTGCTTTGGTTATTAGTGGAAGATGCCGCGTTCCGCGATGAGCCGCCCAACCCGGACTGGGACGGCCGCTGGGACCGGGGGAGCACGCTCCATATCTACATGGAAGACCAGCCGGAGACCCACCTGATCGTGCGCAAAATGCGGCAAGTTCTGGACCAGTTCAGCGCCCCCGGCAAGGAGCGCATAATGGTGGGAGAAATATATCTGCCCAATAAGCAGCTGATGCGCTACTACGGAACACCCGAGGCCCCCGGTTGTCATCTGCCGTTCAACTTCCGCCCCATCTTTGACGGGCTTTCCAACTGGACCGCCGACAACCTGCGTGAAATTGTGGAGGAGTACGAACGGGATCTGCCCGCCTGGGGCTGGCCCAACTGGGTGCTCGGAAACCACGACCAGCACCGCCTGGCAACGCGCATCGGGCCGGAACAAGCCCGGGTGGCCGCCATGATGCTCTTCACGCTGCGCGGAACGCCCACCTGGTACTACGGTGACGAGATTGGAATGCTGGACGGGGTGATCCCGCCGGAAAAAATCCAGGATCCCGACGTGCTGCGCCAGCGCCATCTGCCCGAGCGGGGCCGCGACCCAGAACGCACCCCCATGTTGTGGGACGCCTCAAGCTACGCCGGGTTCTCCGCCGTGGAGCCTTGGCTTCCGGTGAACGCCGATTACCCTGAGCGCAACGTGGAGTTTCAGGAAAAAGACCCACAGTCGATGCTGAATCTGGTCAAGACGCTTTTGCGCCTGCGCCAAGAGCCCGACCTGCTGTCGGGCGCTTACCAGACCTTCCGGAGCCCCTCGGGTGTTTTCGCCTACCGGCGCGGCGAACGCTTTGTGGTGATGCTGAACTTCAGCCACGAGCACCGCTCGGTCTCGGTAAGCGGCGAGCTGGTGCTCTCCACCCATCTGGACCGGAACCGGCGCATGGTACAGGTGGTGGACCTTAGGCCCCACGAGGGGGTAATCCTCAGGCAATGACCAAGGTGTTGTTGCTCTCGCCGGCAACATCTGCCGGAGCCCCGTGGCAAAAGGCATTTGACGCAAGCGGCGGCGAGAGAGATTGAACAGCTATCCGAAGCGGACTCCCCAGGAACGGGTAGTTGGCGCCAGACCACGGCGCCGAGCTGCATTACACCGCGCACAAGGTTGGGCGGAGGATTTCGAAGCGTCTGACTTGCTGCTGGCCATGGACTCCGATAACCTGGCTATCAGAAGCGGATGTCACCGGGCCGCCGGGACAAGGTTCAACCGGCGCCGGATTTCACCGGCAGGGGCAAGGTTCCCGGCCGTTATTAGGGGGGACCTTACGTATTTAGAGAGTACCTGTGCTGCTGGCAGCGGGCCTAAATGCAACTTAGTATCTCCAGCCTAAGTTTGTCGAAAGGCTTGAAAAGCCGTATTGCGTTCCTGCCCGCTTCGCAGCAGGCCTGTCTGCCGAACAGGCGGGCGGGCCTTGCTCCCTCTGGCCTTGGTGGGTCTGGCCCTTCGGTCAAGCTCACCATGGAGATACTTAGCCCTGATGGGCCTGTCTGCCCGCCAGGCAGGCTGAGCCAAACCTGCCGACTTACCCAGCCAACGGCTGAAAAGTGGTTTGCATGCTCACGTTCTGCGTCACCGCCGTGGTTTAGGCCGGTGGCCGAACTTGACGGGCAAAAACGCCGCATCCTCTAGTATGGAGTCCGATGGACGGCAACTTCAGCCTGCTAGGCCCAATAGACATATTACAGCTACTGTCTAAGCGGCAGCACGCTCCACCCGGCCGGGTGGAGCAGGGCGAAGTTTTTTTGAGCGGCGGGCAGCCGGTGCACGCCAGCTACAAAGGGAGCTCGGGCGACGATGCTTTCTTCCAGATCCTAAGGCTTAAAGAGGGCAGCTTTGAGTTTGTTTCCGGAGAGACAACCAGCGAAAAGACCCTGGATGGTTCATTGGAAAATTACCTGTTGCACGCCTTGGGCTATCTGGAAAGCCATGCCGAGGTAGGCCCTTTCGACTCCGCCCTGCTGGACCCGGGAGCGGATATGGCCCAGGCCAAAGACCTGCCCCGCCAGGCTTCCTTACTCATGAAACTGCTCCAGAAACCCGCTACCGCACTGGAACTAGCGCTCGCAAGCGGCCTCGAGGCCGAAGAAGTGTTCCAGCATCTAGGCCAGCTGGCGGACCGCAAGCTGGTCCGCATCTCACCACGCACCCCCCAGCCCGTAAAACTAAAAGTGGAGTTGCGAGAGGAAGCGGGAAGTGCGGCCCTGGTGGATGCGCGCATCTATAGCGGCTGGCGCTCCCAGTACGGGCCTTTTCAACAGGTGGAGGTCAGGTTGGCCAACCAGAGCAGGCGTATCAATGTTGAGCCAGTGGCCAGGGCGGGTGTGTTTCTATACCTTTCCGCCGAGGCCCTGCTCTTTCACAATCTTCACGTCGGCCAAGAAGTCCTGGTCTGGCCCGCGCTTTAAGGGGTTCCCGCATGACCCTTGCAGATATCAGCAAAAAGGCTCATGCGGGAACGCTCGTTCTCCCGTTGGTCGGGCTGGCTTTTGCAGAAAGTCAGCCGGGGGTTGCTTGGCAGGCCTTGGTTTGTATGCTGGGTGCATGCGCATAGAACCGGAAATCTCTCGAGCGCTCGCAGCTGGGCGTCCGGTGGTCGCCCTCGAGTCCACCGTCATCACCCACGGCCTGCCCAGACCGCTGAATCTGGAAACCGCACGCAAGCTGGAGGCGGCGGTGCGCCAGGAAGGGGCGCTTCCCGCTACGCTGGCTATCTTGAAAGGTGAACCAAGAATCGGGCTTTCTCCGGAAGACCTCGAATACTTAGCGCTCGACCAGGGCGCGGAAAAAGCCAGCCAGTGGAACCTGGCTGCGCTGGTGGCCCAAGGCAAGAACGCCGGCACCACCGTGGCCGCCACCGCTCTGCTTGCACACCAGGCCGGTATCCAGGTGTTCGCCACCGGGGGTATCGGCGGGGTTCACTACGACGCGTACGATGAATCCGGCGACCTTTTTGCGCTTGCGCACACACCGCTGGTGGTGGTAGCTTCTGGTCCCAAGAGCATTTTGAACCTGAGCGCCACGCTCGAACGCCTCGAGACCTATGGGGTCAGCCTGGCCGGATACCGCACCGGCAAAATGCCCGCGTTTCACTCTAGCGAGTCGCCTTTTTCGCTCCCCGCCAGAGCGGAGACGCCCGAAGAGGCGGCACGAATTTTCCTGGCTGCAAAAAAACTGCTGGCCTCCAGTCTGCTGTTGATGAACCCGGTGTCCGAAGGCCTCGAGTACGCCCAGGTGCAGGCCTGGGTGCAAGAAGCCAGCCAGCAGGCCGCACGCGCGGGTGTCCAGGGAAAAGCCCTTACCCCTTTTCTGCTACGTAAGCTTTCCGAGCTCTCGGGTGGCGAGACCGACCGTGTGAACCTACTTCTCCTGGAGGAGAACGCCCGGCTGGCGGCCAGGGTGGCGCTGGCGCTTTCCAGGCTGGCCGCATCAACCAGGGCATAGCTGCCAGGGTCTATCCGGTTTGCGCCACAGACTACGCTCAGGCGCTTGACATACAATGATGTGTCATGTGCGAGCTTGGAACGCGGCTGCGGGAAGCAAGGGAGGCTCAAGGCAAGGACATCGCCGAGCTTGCCAGGCAGTTGATGGTGCGGAGGGCGTTCCTCGAGGCCTTGGAGGAGTGCCGTTTCAGCGAGCTTCCCGAGTCGGTGCTGGCCCGGGGCTATCTTCGCCGCTACGCGCTCAAGCTGGGGCTTGACCCCGAACCACTGCTGGCGCTTTACCCACGCACCACCACCCAGGTCCCATTCACGCCGTTAGCTGACGGGAAAAAGCAAAGCTTCCCAAGGCGTCTGGCTATCGATCCGTCGGTGTGGCTTTGGCTGGCTGCCACGTTGATCCTTGTATCCGGCCTGGCGGCCCTGTTATTAACGCGTCCTCGCAGCACGCCCGCTTTCGGCAATCCTGGCAGCAAGGCGGTGGTCAACAACCCCGCAAGGGTGCGCCTTTCGGTGGCGGTCGAACCCGCCGGGGCCAGTGTGTACCTGGACGGCTTTCTCCTGGGCCCGGCACCCGCCGCCGCCGACGTGGAAGTAGGCAGCCGCACGCTGCGGGTGGAAATGCCCGGCTACCAGCCCTACCAGGCGCAAGTGGACATCTCCTCGAGCAAGCTTGTTTCAGTGAAGCTTGAGCCGGAACCCAAGCCGGATGTTTTGCCCCCTCAGACTTCTTCCACAAACGAAGCGGCAGGCCAGACGCGCGCGCCAGACGCGCCCCAGACCAGCCTGGCAAGCCCAGCCAGCACCGCCGGCAGCCTGGTGCTCCGCTTTGAAGGCAAAAGCTGGGTCCGGATCACCAATCCCGCCGGTCAAAGGCTTTACGAAGGTATACCCGCTACAGGCACAACGCTTACCTTCGACGTGCCCGTAGTCGTGCGGGCCGGGAACGCGGGCGTGGTGCGCGTGAACCTGAACGGGAAAGACCTGGGGCTTATGGGCAACAAGGACGAGGTGGCCCAGGCTGCCTACCCGTGAGTTTTTTGAGCTGCAGCACACCCGGTGTTGATAATATTGCCTTCCCGCCGGCGGGAATCTCGATTAAGTATCTCCAGTCTAAGTTTGCCGAAAGGCTTGAAAAGCCGAGCTGTGTTCCCTCCCTCTGGCCCTAGTGAGTTTAACCCCTAGGTCAAACTCACCATGGAGGTACAGGCCGCCTGGTTCCGCGCTACTCCAGGCGTTGCCCTCACAATCCACCAGACCCGGTACCGGGGTTCCCGCAGGGCAGGCAACACTTCCAGTGCTGGGGCTGATCAGCAACACCGGTCATCGCAAGCAGCCCCTCAGTCACCTGAATAATCCTAGTGTCATCCCAGCAGTTTTTTGTCATCCCGAACGGTCGTAGCCCTGAACGAAGTGATGGGGAGGAATCTCTCTGTTGCTTTTGAAGAGTAAAGGGAGAAGCGAGATTTCTCGCCTGCGGCTCGAAATGACAACGGTGTTACGAAATGACAAGTAACACCGATTATCGCCTACCTAGCTTTTTGGCCAAGACTCTGGCCTACGGATCTGCAGAAAACACAGCCGCGAGCAATTCAAATTACCGGTTGCTGTTTTGGACGAAGCGAGTTTCTCCCTCGGCCTTCCCGGCAGCTGGCCAAAAAGCTAGGTTCTCTCCTTAGGTTCTTTTTGAGCAGACCCTCTGCGGTGGCTAAGAGTGGGAATCCAGATGCGGAGCCTGAACAGAGGCCAAACGAAAACGTGGTGACTGGCGAATTTTGCTATCAGTGGAAACGCTCTTTTCCTCAGCTGCCCTGGTTTTGGATAGAGATTCAGCCTGGAACCCTCCTGCTCCCGTTGGTCGGGCTGGCTTTTGACAGGGTCAACCGGGAGAGACTTAGCCAGCAGCCACTGCGGTACCGCCGGCTTGCCACCTCTGGATAAAACAAGCTGGAGTCTACCCATAACGAAACCGCTATATACAGATTCCAGCGGTTAGCCTCTTCTTGGCTGCATTTTCATACCTTTTCTTGAATCAAAGTACCGCTCTCACCAAGGCCAGACTGGCTCGCGGCAAGGCGGCTCCCTGCTATACTCATGGGCGTTGTTAAAGCGGGGCGGGCCCCGCGAGAAAGGGACTTTAGCGCTGATGGCGGGCAAAGTTGGCTTCGTAAGTCTGGGTTGTCCTAAAGCCCTGGTGGATTCCGAGCAGGTGCTCTCGCGGCTACGCGCCGAGGGGTATCAGGCCGTGCCCAGTTACCAGGACGCCGACGTGGTGGTGGTAAACACCTGTGGTTTCATCACGCCCGCGGTAGAGGAGTCGCTTTCCGCCATTGGAGAGGCGCTCAAGCAAAACGGCAAGGTGATCGTTACCGGCTGCCTGGGCGCCAGACCAGAGGTTATTCAAGAAGCCCACCCAGAAGTGTTGGCGGTGACCGGTCCCGGCGAGATAGACAAGGTGTTAGGGGCGGTACACAAGGCAATTCCGCCCGATAAAAACCCTTTTACCTCGTTGGTTCCCCCGGCCGTAAAGCTGACCCCCAAGCACTACGCTTATCTGAAGATTGCCGAGGGCTGCAACCACAAGTGCAGCTTCTGCATCATTCCCCAACTGAGGGGGTTGCAGGTTTCGAGGGACGCGGGCGAGATCTTATACCAGGCCACCCGGCTGGTCTCCGCCGGCACCAAAGAGCTTCTGGTGATCGCGCAGGACACCTCGGCTTACGGGGTGGACATCCGCCACCGGACATCCGAGTTTCAAGGTAGGGCGGTCCGGGCCCAGCTGGTTGACTTGGTGAGGGAGCTTTCCGAGCTCGGCGCCTGGGTCCGGCTGCACTACGTCTATCCGTACCCGCATGTGCGGGAGCTTATTCCCTTAATGGCCGAGGGAAAATTGCTTCCTTATTTGGATGTGCCCTTGCAACACGCCAGCCCCAAAATTCTTCGCGCCATGCGCAGGCCTGGTGGCGCCGAAAGCCACCTTAGAACTCTCCAGGAATGGCGGAGTATCCGCCCGGACCTGGCCATCCGTTCAAGCCTGATTGTAGGCTTTCCCGGCGAGACCGAGCAAGACTTCCAACTGCTGCTGGACTTCTTGGCCGAAGCCAGGCTGGACAGGGTGGGAGTATTCACCTTCTCCGAAGTGGAAGGTGCGGATGCCAACCGGTTGGCGAACCCAGTTCCCGAAGAGGTCAAGCAGGAGCGCAAGGACCGGGTGATGGCGCTTCTGGCGGAGATCAGCTTGCAGAAGCAGCGCGCCAAGGTGGGACGCGAACTCGAGGTGATTGTGGATAGCTACGGTGAAGAGCCGGGGGTAGTTATCGGGCGCAGCCAGTACGACGCGCCGGGAATTGACGGCCTGGTCTACGCTGAGACCGACGGGACCGTGAAGATTGGCGACAGAATCCGTGTGAAGATTACCGGCAGCGAAACCTACGACCTCTTTGGCCATGCCCTGGGGGTTCTCCCCTGGCGGCCAAAGGTTCCGCTCTTGGGGCCGGCTCTTTCGCGGGCCTGAAAGGACCGGGCAAAGCCTATGTATATTGTGATTATCGGCGGCGGAGAAATTGGCACCCAGGTGGCGCGGGCGCTGCACGGCCATCACAACATCGTGGTGATTGACACCAGCCTCGAGGCCAAAGAGCGCCTGTCTCATATTGATGTCCAGTTCGTCCAAGGGCACGGCACCGACCCGGAAGTTCTGCGCGAGGCCAAGGTGGATCTGGCGGATGTCTGCATTGCCTGCACCAACGGTGATGAGGTAAACCTGCTCGCCTCCATGTTGGCCAAAGGCCTGGGTGCCAAGGAGACGCTCTGCTTTGTGGGCAAGGCCAGTTACGTGGACATTCTCACCGACCCCCGCACGGTGGAGATCCTGGGAACCAGAATTGACAGAGTGCTGTGGCCGCAACGCTCGCTGGCACACGAAATTGTGGAGGTGATCCGCGTTCCCGGTGCGGTGGATACCGAGGTTCTTGCCGGGGGAAGACTCCGCTTTGTGGAGTATCTGGTACAGGAAGACGGACCCTACGTCCACAAGCAGATCGCCAAGCTGGACTGGCCCGAAGGTGTCTTCCTGGCGGGGATGGTGCGGGGAGAGGAGTTCATTTCCGCCAGGGACGCGGCCTATGTTAGCCAGATCCTCGAGCACGAAGACCGCATTCTCTTCATGACCACGCCGCAGGGCTTCAACGGGTTGCAGGCTTGCTTTGCGCCCAAGACCCGCGTGCGCCGGGTGATGGTTGTGGGCGGGGGAAACGTGGGCCACATGGTGGCCGAAGAACTGCTCAAGCACCGCCTCGAGGTCACCATCATCGACCACAGTCCTGAACGCTGCCGGTGGCTGGCGGAGCAGCTTAACGGGGCGCTGGTGCTGGAGGGCGACGGTACCAACCTGGAGCTGCTGGAATCGGAAGGGCTGGAGCGCTCCGATGTGCTGGTGGCGGTCACCGAAAACGACGAGAAAAATCTGTTGGTCTCGCTCCTGGCCAAACAAGTGGGCGTTCCCAAGGTGATCACCCGCGTCAACCGGACCGAAAACCGCAGGCTCTTTGAGCGGGTGGGCATCGACATTCCTCTCACCCCCAGGCAGGCCGCGGTCCGCGAGGTAGTGGACTGGCTGTCGCCGGAAAATGTGGATCACTTGGCGCTGATCGAAGACCGTGTGGAGCTGATGGAACTGGTGCTTCCTGAAACCTTCCGCGAGACCACCCTGGGCGATCTGCAACTCCCCGAACACGCGGTGGTGGTGGCCGTCGAGCAGGGCAAAAAAGTCACGCTTCCCAGCCCGGAATTGAAAATTGCTGCGGGCGACCAGCTGTTAGTTCTCTCTGCCCGCGAGGTGTCCGATGCGGTACTCGCCCGCGTCATCTAGCCCGCTGCCGCGGGTCACGCTCTATATCCTGGGCCTCACCTACATGGGCCTGGGCGGGGTGATGGCGCTCATGGCGCTGGCGGGCCTGGTGCTGGGGCAAAGCTGGTTGGGTTTTCTGGCGGGCGCGGCCATTGGGCTCACCTTGGGGGCGCTGTTTCGCGGTGTGGGGGCCTCAAAAACCACGCCGCGCCGGGCCGAGTCTTTGTTTGCGGTGGCGCTCTTGTGGCTGGCAGTGCCCCTGCTGGGCGCGGTGCCTTTCTGGATTTCGGGGGGGATGTCTTACCTGGACGCGCTCTTCGAGTCTATGTCTGGTTTCACCACCACCGGCGCGACCGCACTCGCGGATTTTAAGCAGTTTGACCAAACACTCTTTTTCTGGCGCAGCCTGATCCAGTGGTTTGGCGGGGTGGGTGTGCTGGTATTGTTCATCGCGGTGTTGCCCTCGCTGGCGGTGGCCGGGCGGCAACTATTCTTTGCCGAAAGCACCGGCGTGCAGAAGGAGGCCATTACTCCCAGGCTGAGCGATACCGCACGCGCGGTGCTCAAGGTGTATGTACTGCTTACCGTGAGCGCCGCCCTGGCTTACGGGTTTGCCGGGGTGCCCTGGTTCGAGGCCATCAGCAACGCGCTCACCACCATTCCCGCGGCAGGCTTTAGCCCCAACCCCATGAGCTTTGCCAACTACACGCCGGCCGCGCAGTGGTTCGGGGTGATTTTCATGTTTCTGGGCGGGGCCAGTTTTGTGCTCCAATTTCAGCTCTTTTTCCGGCGCGAGGCCAGGCCCGTGATTACCGACCCGGAGTTCCGGGCCTATTTTGCCATTGTGTTGGTTGCCGGTTTAGTGCTCTCCGGCTACCTGTATGCACATAACACCTACGGCCTCGAGGCCTCCCTGCGCCACGCTTTTTTCCAGGTCACCTCGCTCATCACCACTACCGGCTACGCCAGTGCCGACTTTGCCCAGTGGGTTCTTCCCGCGCAGGCCATTCTGGTAGCGGTCATGTTCGTTGGCGGCTGCGCGGGCTCGGGCGCGGGCGGCATCAAGGTGGTCCGCTGGCTGGTAGTTGGCGCGCTGGTACGCCGGGAGCTCCAGCGCACGCTTCACCCCCAGGCCGTACTCCCCTTGCGCATAGGCAACAAAACATTTGGTGAGGACGTGCTCCGCTCGGTCGCGGCCTTCATCACGCTATACGCACTGCTTTTCGCCGTGAGCGCGCTGGCCCTGGCGCTGCTGGAAGGCAATCTGGTAGTGGCGTTCACCGCCTCGGCGGCGGCGATTGGAAATATCGGTCCGGGCCTCGAGCAAATTGGGCCCATGGGTAACTATGCGGGTCTTCACCCGGTTTCCAAGTTAATCCTGATCACCGAAATGTGGGCTGGGCGTATCGAGCTCATCTCGGTCTTCCTGCTCTTGACCCCGGAGCTTTGGCGCAAGCTACGCTCGTAGCGCCCAATTTATGGCCTTCGACAGCCGCGGAGCACCGTGCGCAAAGGGCTTTTTACCCAAGTAGCCCGCGTAAGCCTTGACAACGCGGGTCCCAACCGGTGAACTTAGGGAGTCTTTTGGAGAAATCATGACTGAAACCAGCTTTGACGTAAAGGACCTGGGGCTCGCGGAACAAGGACGCGAACGCATCAACTGGGCGGCTTTGGAGATGCCCGTGCTTCGCCAGATTGGCGAACGCTTCGAGAAAGAAAAGCCTCTCGCGGGCCTGCGTATTGCCGCTTGCCTGCACGTGACCGCCGAGACCGCCAACCTGATGCGCGCGCTCAAGGCGGGCGGCGCGGAACTGATTCTGGTCGCCTCCAACCCACTTTCGACTCAAGATGATGTGGCCGCATCGCTGGTAGCGCATGACCAGATTCCCGTTCACGCCATTAAAGGTGAGGACAAAGAGACCTACTACCGGCATCTAAAGTCCGCGCTGGACCACAAACCACAGCTCACCATGGACGATGGCTGCGACCTGGTCAGCCTGCTCCACCAAGAGCGGCGCGATCTGCTTCCCCAGATGATTGGCGGCACCGAAGAGACCACCACCGGCGTTATCCGGCTACGGGCCATGTCGGCGGACGGGGTGCTCGCCTACCCGGTGGTGGCGGTGAACGACGCCAAGACCAAACACCTCTTCGATAACCGCTACGGCACCGGCCAGAGCACCATTGACAGCATCCTGCGGGCCACCAACCTGCTGCTGGCGGGTAAGACCATGGTGGTGGTGGGGTACGGCTGGTGTGGCCGCGGTGTGGCCAGCCGCGCCCGTGGGATGGGCGCCCACGTGGTCGTGACCGAGGTGGACCCGCTCAAAGCCCTCGAGGCCGTGATGGACGGCTACAGCGTGATGTCGCTGGCGCAGGCCGCCCGCGTGGGAGATGTGTTCATTACCGTCACCGGGAACACCCACGCGATCGATGGGTCGCACTTTGATGTGATGAAAGACGGGGCCATTGTTGCCAACTCTGGACACTTCAACGTGGAGATTAACCTGCCCGCGCTCGAGGCCCGCTCGTTGGACAAAACCTCTCCCCGCCCCTTTGTGGAGCAGTACCGCATGAAAAACGGCCGGCGCATCAACGTGCTGGCCGAAGGCCGGCTGGTGAACCTGGCGGCCGCTGAGGGCCACCCCAGCACCGTGATGGACATGTCTTTCGCCAACCAGGCGCTTTCGGCGGAGTACTTGGCCAAAGAAAGGGGCAGGCTCGCGCCCCAGGTGTTCCCTGTCCCCGAGCGCATTGACCGTGAGATTGCCAGACTCAAGCTCGCCGCCATGGGTGTCCAGATTGACCAGCTCACAGAGGAGCAGGAGCGTTACCTGGCTTCCTGGCAAGAGGGTACATAAATACCGAGCGCCTTCGGCTCGGGATGACACGCCTCAGTCAGTACACAGTGGCGGCTACAGCCCTGTTTGTCATCGCAGCAACC
>JAMCQK010000214.1 GCA_023382135.1 Deinococcus sp. | reverse complement strand
GGGTGTTTTCCCCCACTCCACGAACGCATCGCGCGCTACTTTGCAAGCTTCACGCACTTGGTCTTTGGTGGCCTCGGGGAACTCGCCCAGCACCTCTGAAAGGTTGCTGGAGTTTTTGGAAAGGAAAGTTTTTGGGCTGGCTACTTCCTTCCCGCCAATCAGGTGACAAAACTTTTTCGCCATACTTTTCACCACTGCCTTTCTTCCAGACCCGTCTCAGTTATCCCGAGGAGCGAAGCGGTCAAGAGTCTCTCTGGCGACACTAGAACTCCGCCGCACAGCCTGGCTTGAGTAAGTACTCTCGAAAATCTTGTCGGCGTTACCGGTTTCCAAGCTTTCGCGCCAGCGTTCACGGCGGATTTGCGACTCGGCCAAGCTGGCGAACCGGGAAAGCACCCCGCGCTCGGCAAATTCTAGGCAGGAACCAGATACCGGCCGCTTCTCTCCGCCCGCGAAGCCGGCTTCGATTATCTCGGCCGCGTCCAACACGCGCTCTTGGCAACGGCACATTAGGCCGTCAAGAACAACTTTCAAGGTCTTGGTGTGGTCTGAGATTGGGGTCATGGGGTTACCTTTCGAATGCCCCTTAGAGCAGGGCTTGAGTCCGTGTATAATTGTATACAATCTTCGGGGTAGCCGGCAAGCGGCGGTAATCCGAACAGGTTCGCTATGGCAAAAAGTTCCTCCGAGACAGGAATTGTAAACCTTGGGACGCTGGCCCGGGCGGGCAGCCACCGTTCCCAGACCACGCCCGACACTATTTCAGGGGTGCTCCGAGAAGCCATTTCCAAGGGGCTGCTGAAAGCCGGGGAGCCGCTCAAAGGCGATGATCTTGCGCGCCAACTGGGCGTAAGCCGTATTCCCGTTCGGGAGGCGCTCAGGCAGCTAGCGTCTGAGGGTCTGGTAACCTATTACCCCAACCGGGGCGCGGTGGTGGCCGCGCTCACGCCGGAAGAGATTCGCGAGATTTACCAGATTAGAAAAGCGCTCGAGGCGCACGCCTTACAAGAGTCCATACGCCAGCTTTCACCCACTATCCTCAAAAAGGCCAAGGAAGCTCTCGAGGCCTCCCGCCGCGCCAATGATGAGGCCGAGTGGGGGCAACTGGACATCCAGTTCCACGAGGCGCTCTACAGCCTGGAAAACCGCCCGCGCCTGGCCAAGATGATCGACAACCTACTGAACACCGTAGACCGCTACTGGCACATCTACGGCCTGAACCACAAGCAGCGCAGAGTGTTTGACCGTGAGCACAAGCAGATTTTGGAAGCTTGTCTGCAAAAGAACTCTAAACAAGCGGTGGCCCTGCTCCAAGCCCACCTGGACCACGCGGCGGCGATGCTAATCAGGACGATTGCAGGCGGCGCTAAAACCGATCAACCCACGAAGGCTGCTGTCTCGCCAAAAAGACTCGGTCCAAGAAAACCAACCGCTAGTTCTCCCGGCCGCTAACCTTGCCGAGCTTCTCCGGGGTAAGTCTTCCAGACTTACCCCGACTGAAGGGAGGATGAGCGCTCCATACTGAATCCGTTACACTTTTCCTTCTGCAGATTCAGTATGGAGCAATTTAGTTGCGCAGCTCAGTAGTAAACAAAGCTCCGGTTCTGCGGAACCAGTTGGATTAGCCGCGGCACGGCTTCACCATCTTTGGGTACTTTCAGCGCCTTAATGGCATCGGCCACCCAGTGCATGGCGGGTCCGGCCGGGTTGGTGACCTCGCTATGGTCTTCGGTTCTGGACTTGATGGTCCAGATACGGCGCTTGCTGCCATCGGCACGGATATTGGGGTCGTGGTCTTGCAGGTAGTTGACGTTTAGGCCAATGACATCTTTGGAAATGGCCTCGAGGCCGTAGTACACGTTTTCCGGAAATACGTCGTTGACATCTTTCCCGCCAAGCTCTTTCGAGGCGCAGGCGGTTTCGCCTTCTTCTGGGTTCAAGGGCCAGGGCCGCCTCAGACCTAAAGGGTCGTAATAGCTCTCGATGATGCGGTTCTTCTTGAGATTATCCTCGGGCCACCAGAAGCAGATGCCATCGAGCGAGATGAAATAGTCAAACTTAACGTCCGGATGGTTCCACGCCAGCAGGCTCGCCCAGACCGTGCCGTGGGAGTGCGCCAACAGCACGATGCGCGTGGGGTTGGCGTAGTCGGCCACCCAGTCTTTGACCACACGGTTGAGATAGGCCTCGGCCTCGAGGTAGCCCAGGTCCTCCCGTTTGCTCACGCGGCTGTAGTGGCGGTAGAGATAGGCAGAGGCGTTGAAGTACTCAGTGGTATACCCCAACGAATTAAAGGCGTCAATCACGGCCTGTTGGGTTCCGCGGTCTTGCAGGTAGCTCCAGTTGTCGAAAGGCGGATTGCACGGCTGCAAGGTGATGGAGGCGCAGCGCCCCGCGAAACCGATGATGACCACGTCCGGAGTTCCCGAAGGGCGCAGCTTGATGGTGGGCCCGGGTTCCGGGCGTTGAAAGATGGAACACGCCGCCAGCAAGAGCGGCAAGATCCACAAAATCAAACGAGGCATTACTTAAATTTTGCCCGAAAGCTCCCGCAGTTTGGTGATAAGCGGCCTAAGAATTTGGCTCTTGAGTTTGAGTGCCTGGCGGTTCACGATCAGGCGGGTGCTGGAATGCGCCAGCACTTCCACTTCCTCCAGACCGGCTTGCTTGAGGGTAGCCCCGGTCTGGACCACGTCCACCACCGCGTCCGCCAGCCCGGTGACGGCGGCCAGTTCCACGTTGCCGGAAAGCTCCACGATATCCAGGGCCCAGCCCCGCTCCTTGAAAAGGCGTGAGGTAAAGCTTGGATATTTGGTGGCAACGCGCCGGATTGGGCCGGTCGAATCTGGGTGGCGGATCAGCGAGATGCGGCAGATACCAGTGCCCAGGTCCACGGGCTCGTAGACGTCGCGGCCCGACTCAAGCAAAACGTCTTTGCCTACCACGCCGGCATCGGCGATGCCGAGGTCCACGTAAACCGGAACATCGGCATTGCGAAGCAGAAGAATGCCGGTTCCGCCTTGTTGTCCTAAAGTCATCACGCGTTCGTCCTGCAGGGTGGGCACCTCGAGGCCCGCCTTCCTCAACACGCTCACCGCTTCCTCGAAGTTGCGGCCTTTGGGAAGCGCGATGGTTAGGGAGTAGGCGCCGCGAATCATGGCGCACCGCCAAACGCATGACGCTGAACGACAACCGCCAGCCGTCCCGTCCCTGCTAAGAAGCGGGATTGGGGGGGTACGAGAAAGGCGCTCACTTTATCTCCTCCAGCCTGCCGTTCACCGCCAGATATTTGATGCCGCGTTTCTTGGCGTACAACCGGAGCCGGGAGAGATTATCGGTCCAGGCAAGCTCCACCCGTTTTCCTTCGGCGCGCATCTTCCTCGCCAGCTCACGGTCCAGCGCCAGCACCTCGGGCGGCTCGGAGGTTGACGACAAGCTCATGGCTTCCATCACGCGCTCGAGGCCCACGGCAAAACCGGCGGCAAACGGCAGCATGGCGCCGTCGTAGCGCCCGCCGCCCAAAAGCGGCAGGCCGAAATCCGGGGTGTAGGCCTGAAAGTTGATGCCGGTGTATTACGAAAGCCTGCGGGCCCGGCCCAGATCGAGCAGGAAAGGCACCTTGGGGGCGAGCGCAATAACTTGCTCTAACCACTCAAGGTCCGCCTGCGCCTTGGAAGAAAGCGAGAGCTGGCGGGCTTCCTTCAGCACCTCGGCACCGCCGTACAGATCGGGCAGGGCCAAAATGGCTCCGGCCAGATTTTCTTGCACGCCGTGGCTGGATAAAAGCGCGGAGAGTTCCGGCGTGTTCTTGCGGTGGATCGCCTGGCGAAGGTTTTCGATCTGGGAGGCCTCGAGGCCGGTGGCCTCCAGCAGGTCGCGCACCAGCGAAGGAAGCCCAACCTCCAGCTTTGCTTCCGCTAAACCGAAGATCTGCAACGTCTCCCAAGCCAGCAGCGACGCCCCCAGACAGGCCTG
>JAMCQK010000145.1 GCA_023382135.1 Deinococcus sp. | reverse complement strand
CATGGCTCGATACCGGGATGAGCCTGCACGGCTTTTTCAATCCCACCTTCTGGCCCCAGCTCTTGATGCGCTTTTTCCTAATGTTCGCCATCACCGGCGTCTACGGGGTTCTGGTGGCTTCCACGCTGCCCAAGGACGCCCAGCATCGCAACGAGATCATCCGCACTGCGGCGGGCTTCGGGCTTGTAGGCCTGTTGCTGGGGGTTATGGTCTGGCAGCTATGGTACCTGCCGGCGCTGCCTGAGCACGCCCGCACGATCATGCATAGCGCGGCGGTGCCTGGCATCACCTACGCCCTAATCCTGATGGGCATTCTGGTGGTGGCCCTGTTCCACGCTTTCAGCCTGGCTGCGCCGAAGAAGCAGACCCCCGCGCTGGCCGTCCTCGTCATGCTGCTCATGGTGGTAGGCATCTTTGGGGCTGAGCGGCTGCGCGAGGTAATGCGTAAGCCCGATATCGTCGCCGGCTACATGAGTGTCAATCAGTTGGTCTTCAAGGACCTGCCGGCTCGCGGCATCAAGAGCGAGGAGGTGGCATTCAACCAGAAGGGCCTCCTGGGCAACCTGCCCTTCCTGAACCGGCCCGGGGCCACGACCATCGGCGAGGCTGCGACAGCCCCCCTGCAGGGCGAGGCCCTGATCCAAGCCGGGCGGGTGCTGGTGGTGCAGCAGTGCTCGGGCTGCCACACGGTAAGCCGTCAGACCATGATCGGCGGCGTGGCGCTGCGCTCAGTGGACCGACTCTTTATTCAACGCGGCATGACCCGGGCCGACCAGGTCGAGAGTTACCTGGGGACTTTGGGCGGCTTCCCCTACATGCACCCGGTGGTAGGCGCGGCAGAAGAACGCAAGGCCATGGCTGCTTACCTGGAGCGCTTTATAACGAGCGCCCAGGCCCAGAGGTGAACTATGAATCCTGCGGAAATGCTTCAGATGATGCGCGATCCTTTGGGGGCTCCTCTATATCCACCCATCGTACAGGCCCTCCTGGTGGTCACCTACGTGCTGCACATCTTCTTCGTCACCCTGGCGTTTGGCACCTCGTTTACTTCTATCTACGGCTTCCTGCGCGGTGGGGAGTACCTCAAGAGGCTGGCCCGGCTGGCCGCCCGCATCACCCCCAACGCGGCAGGGTTCGGGGTGTTGATGGGCATCGCCCCTTTGCTGTTCGTGCAGACCATCTATGACCCAGCCTGGTACGCGGCCAACACCCTCGAGGGCTTCTGGTCGGTGGCCTTCATCTTCGTGGTTATGGGCGGATACGCTCTCGCCTACCTCTTCTATCTCAAGGGCTCCGAGAATGGAAAGCTCCTGTGGTCTGCGGGGCTCTCCCTGGCTTTGCTCTTCTTGGCCGGTTTTGTAATGCACGTGCTCTCCTCGGTTTCGCTTTACCCGGCCCGTTGGGGTGAGTGGTACGCCCCGGCTGGGGTAGTGGACACCCGGGGAGTGGTCTTCCACTCCTACAACCTGCCCCGGCTGGTCTTCCTGCTCTTCTTGCAGTCCGGGCTCAGCCTGGCGGTGGTGCTTCTGCTCTTCAGCTGGTACTTCCGCCGCCGGGAAGATGCCGAGCCGGCTTTCCTGGACTGGGTAGCTGGCCTGGGACGGCGGCTGGCCCTCTGGGTGAGCCCCCTTTATGCCTTCTTCGGCCTGCTCTGGGCGGTCACCCAGGGGAGCGAGCTGGGGCTGGCCCTGCCCATGGCCGTGGTGTTGGGCGGGCTGGGGGTCGGGCTCTTCCTCTTCTTCCGCGGTCTCAAGGACCCGGCGGCAGCCGCCCCCAAGGCTCTTCTGGTCTGGATGCTGGCTCTCTTGGTGGCGGGCGTGGTGCGAGAGACCATCCGGGCCGTGGCCATGGGCCACTACGGTTACAGCGTGGCCAACTACCCCTACATCGTGGACTGGGGCAGCATTGTGGTCTTCCTCGCGACCACCGTCCTCACCCTGCCGGTGATCGTCTACCTCGTGCTGGCCCTTTACCAGTCGGGGGCTACCCGCGAGGGCCGCGAGCCCGCCCCTTGGGTGGAGCGGCTGGGCCGGGTGGCGGTGGGGATGCTGGGGGCCTGGTTCGGCTTCTTCCTGCTTCTGGGCCTCTGGGCCACGTTTAGGCTCTTGGGGTAAAGGGCCTTCTTGCGGGGGACAGCGGTTAAAAGATGTGTGGGCGGGCGGTACAAGGTAATCGTGGGCTTCGCGCAAAACCCAGCCCTTGCTAGCTAGCCAAGAGCATCGCTCCCATTACGCAGGCCGCTGAAAAGCCAGTGGAGGGGTTGGGGTACACCGCAAGCCAGAGTCTTTACCCCGGACAGCTTTATAAGCGCCTCACCCTGAAGCCGCGCCCGGCCTACGGCCAGCCGATACTACCGAGGTCGGTTCGTTCCCAGCGTGCCGGAAGCTTTGCCTTCCGCGTCTGGAGCGGCGCCGGTAAGACAAGCCTCCACAGGTCTTCCACGGGCTGGCCCGCGCTGTTCCCTATGCGCTGCCGGTGAAGGAGTACGGCGTCCCCTAAAAGCCCCTCCTTCCTGGAGCCCGCGCTGGCTCACGGCCTCGAGGTTAGTTACACCGGTCCTTCGGAACCGGTGGGGGTTTTCCCAACCTTACGGGCCCAGGCGGCAGGAGAATCTGGCGAGTAAGTTTTGCCCAAGGCGGTGATATCTGCGAGGGCTATCTGGCGGGCCGTGAAGGATTCGAACCTCCGACACCTCGTTTTGGAGACGAGTGCTCTACCGGGCTGAGCTAACGGCCCATCCGCTGCTGAGCAGCACTGGGGATTCTAGCACGGGGTGTACACACCCTCAAGCTGCCCCAAGAGTAGCTGGAGATAATTTGGTATTGCCGCTCCCGCAGGGTGGGGATAAGCTTAGCTGGTATCGGGCAACTAAGGGATTAGCGGTGGGGGTTTTTCTCCGGACTGCCGTGAGAGCGATTTCTTCTCTCGCAGGAACCGCTCGACCCGTTCCGCCGGAACTGCGGGGCTGAACAGGTATCCCTGGATCTCGTCGCACTTGAGCAGCCGTAGAAGGTTCGCTTGCTCCTCGGTCTCCACACCTTCCGCTACGACCCTCAGATTCAAGGAATGCGCCAGGGAGATGATCGCGGAAACGATACTGAGATCGTCCGGGCTGCCTGTCATGTTCACGATGAACGTCCGGTCGATTTTCAATGCGTTGATGGGCAGCTTGGCGATATAGCTGAGCGAGGAGTAGCCGGTGCCGAAATCATCGACCGCCACCTCGACCCCCATGTCCCGGATGGCGCGAAGTTTTTTTATGTTCGCCTCAATGTCCTGCATGATCAGGCTCTCAGTAATCTCCAGTTCCAGACCGCCGACCATGTCTCCGGCGCCGCTCAACACCCTTTCCACCGTACTGACAAAATCTTTCTGCCGAAGCTGAACCGGCGAAACGTTGACGGCGATGCGAGGCGCCTTTAGCCCCTTCGTCTGCCACTGTCGGAAATCCGCCACCGCCCGCTCCAGCGCCCACCGGCCCACCTCGAGAATCAACCCGGTTTCCTCCAGGATGGGTATAAACTTCACCGGCGGCACGAGGCCGGTATCGGGATCGTCCCAGCGCATCAACGCCTCCAGCCCGCTGATGCGCCCCTTTTTGAGATCGACCTTCGGCTGGTAGTGCAGCACCATCTGTTCCCGCTCCAGCGCCCGGTACAGTTTGTTTTCGAGCGAAAGCTTCTCGGCGACCTGGGCATTAAGCTCCGAGGTGTAGAACAGGTACTTGTCGCCGGAGAGCTTGGCATTTTTCAGCGCTGCCTCGGCGTTCTTGAACAGGGTCTCGGCGTCCGCACCGTCGTTGGGAAAAACGGCTATGCCCGCCTTGGCTGAGATGCGCAGTTCGTTGTTTTCCACCACGAAGGGCTGGCTCAGCGCGTGCATAACCTGTTTTTCCAGAAAATGGGCGATGTCCGCCTCCTCCGGAACATCGCCGACGGCAATCCCGAAGTAGTCCGCACTGATCCGTGCGTGGGTGGCGCGGTCGCCCAGGGTATCGCTAAGC
>JAMCQK010000093.1 GCA_023382135.1 Deinococcus sp. | reverse complement strand
CGGATTTGGCGGAGCCCTGGGGGGCCTCGAGCACTTGCACCAGTTGCGGCAAGTGTGTACAGGTCTGTCCCACAGGAGCCCTCTTCATCCAGGGCAAAGCGGTCGGGGAGATGGAGAAGCGCACCGACTTCTTGCCCTACCTGCGGAAGATGCGAGGTGGGTCATGAAGCCGAGAATCGCCACCCTGTGGCTCGACGGCTGCTCGGGCTGCCACATGTCGCTACTCGACATGGACGAGCGGCTGCTGGAACTCGCGGATCGCTTCGAGCTGGTCTATGGCCCGCTGGTGGACGCCAAAGAGTTTCCCGAAGGGGTGGACGTAACGCTGGTGGAAGGTGCGGTCGCTACCGAAGCCGACCTCGCCAAGATCAGAAAGGTGCGCGAACGCAGCAAGCTGCTGGTGAGCCTGGGAGACTGCGCGGTTACGGGAAATGTGCCGTCCATGCGCAACCCGCTGGGCCTCGAGGCGGCCCTCTCGGTCTACTCCACCCCTCCTTCTGAGGAAGTGCCGGAGCTGCTGAGGGTCAAACCGGTGCACCAGGTGGTGCCGGTGGACTACTACATCCCCGGCTGCCCGCCTTCCGCCGAGACCATCTACCAAGCGATTGCAGCTTTGCTGGAAGGCCGTGCCCCGGAACTGAAAGGAGCCCGTTTTGGCAACTGAGAGAGGTGTCGTGCGCCGGATTGAGATTGACCCCGTGACCCGCATCGAGGGCCACGCCAAGATCACGCTGCACCTGGGCGAGGACGGGCGGGTGCAGGATGCCCGTTTCCACGTAACCCAGTTCCGCGGCTTCGAGAAGATTGCCATTGGGCGGCCCTTCTACGAGATGCCCGGCCTGATGGCCCGCACCTGCGGCATCTGCCCGGTGAGTCACCTGATCGCCGGGGCCAAGGCTGGGGATGCGCTCTTGGCGGTGGAGGTGCCCGAAGCGGCCGTCCGGCTGCGGCGCATCCTGCACCTGGCCCAGATTTTCCAGTCTCACGCGCTCTCCTTTTTCTACCTGTCGGCTCCCGACCTGCTCCTGGGCATGGATGCCGACCCCGCCAAGCGCAACGTGCTAGGGCTTTTCGCCGAGTACCCCCAAGTGGTGAGGGGTGGGGTGGCCCTGCGCAAGTTCGGCCAGGAGATCATCGAGCGGCTGGCGGGCAAACGCATTCACCCGGCCTGGGTGGTGCCGGGTGGGGTCTCCTCGCCTGTAACGGCCCAGACCCGCGACTTCATTCTCTCGGGCATCCCCCAGGCGCTGAGAACCGTGGAAGAGACACTGGGGGCTTTCAAGCGCAGCCTGGATAATTACCGCGAGGAAATCCGGGCCTTTGCCAACTTCCCCTCGCTTTTTATGGGCTTGGTGACGGAAAAGGGAGAACTCGAGCACTACGACGGCCTGCTGCGCCTTACCGACGCATCGGGGCAGACTGTAGCCGACAAGCTGGAGCCGGCCCGCTACCTGGACTTCATCGCCGAACAGGAAGAATCCGACTCCTACCTGAAGTCGCCCTACTACCAGCCGTTGGGCTATCCGGAAGGGATGTACCGGGTGGGGCCGCTGGCGAGGCTCAACCTGGTGGACCGCTGCGGTACCCCCAAGGCCGACCTCGAGCTGGCCGAGTTCAGGAGCCTCGAGCGCGGGGCCGAGCTTTCCAGCTTCTACTACCACTATGCCCGGCTGATCGAGATGCTCTACGCCCTGGAGAAGCTGGAGGAGTTGGCTTCGCACCCCAACGTTCTCGATACCCGCGTGCGCGCCCAGGCCGGGCCGAACCGTAGCGAGGGGGTGGGGGTGGCCGAAGCCCCTCGGGGCACGCTCATTCACCATTACCGGATTGACGAACACGGGCTGGTAACCTGGGCAAACCTGATTATCGCAACCGGGCACAACAACCTGGCGATGAACCAGGGCATCCTGCAAACCGCCAAGCGCTTCGTGGACGGGAGCCGCTTGCGGGAGGGGATGCTCAACCGGGTGGAGGCGGTGATCCGGACCTTCGACCCCTGCCTAAGCTGTGCCACCCACGCCCTGGGGAAGATGCCGCTCGAGGTGAGGCTGCTCTCACCTGAAGGTAAGGTGTTGGATGTACGCCGCAGGTGAGGAACCCCCCACCCCAACCTCCCCCACAAAGAGGGTGGGAAAGGGGATACTGCTCGTCGGATTGGGCAATCCCCTCCGCCGCGACGACGGGGTGGGCTACCGAGCCGCACTGGAACTCGAGTCCCAAGGCTTTCCCGCCATCGCTCTGACCCAGCCCCTGCCCGAGTTGGCCCACGACCTGGCCCAGGCCGAGCGGGTGATCTTTCTCGATGCCGACGTGTCTTTGCCTCCTGGCGAAATAAGTCTCCGCGCCACCTGTCCAACGGAATCCGAGACCCTCAGTCACAGCCTGGGGCCGGAGGGGCTGCTGGCCCTGGCGGGCGTGGTCTCCGGGAGGATTCCCGCAAGCCGCGTCCTCAGCCTGGGGGTGGCCGACCTGAGCTATGGAGAAGGTTTTTCCCCACAGGTAGCGGCGGCCTTTGCCGAGTATCTGCGACAAGCACAGGCCCTCCTGGAGGATCTATGCACGAGCTGAGCCTGGTGCAGAGTATCCTCGAGATCGCCCAGGACTATGCCCGGCGGGAAGGAGCCGTGGCTATCCAGACGGTGACCCTGCGTGTGGGCGCCCTGAGCGGGGTGGAGCCGGAGGCCCTCGAATTCGCCTTCGAGACCGCGCGCGTGGGAACGCTGGCAGAAGGGGCTAGGCTCGAGGTGGAGTGGGTACCCCTGGCGGCCTACTGTGAAGGCTGTAGTAAAAAGTTCGCGGTGGATAATCCTTTCGGCATCGCACTCTGCCCCGACTGCGGCCAGGTGAGCGCGGAGATTTGCCAGGGCGAGGAGTTGCAGGTGGCCTACCTGGACGTTATCTGAATGATTTTTCTCTCCTGCCGGGAGAGGGGGGAAGGAGTGAGCATGGAGACACGCGAAATCGGATTGTCTGTGCTGGCTGAGACAAAAGAGGAGCGGGGCCGGCGGGTGCAAGTTGAGAAGGGCGTTCTGAGCCTGAACAACCAGTTCGCCGCCCGGAACCGCGAACGTCTGAAAGCCGCCGGGGTCACAGCCCTCAATATCCTCTCCTCGCCAGGCTCTGGCAAGACCACCCTTTTGGCCCGCACCCTGCAAGACCTGGCCGGGAAGTACCGCATGGGTGTGGTGGTGGGTGACCTCGCCACCGACAACGACGCGCAGAGGTTGCGGGCGGGCGGGGTGACGGCGGTACAAATCCAGACCGGCGGGGTCTGCCATCTCGAGGCCGCCATGATCGCCCGTGCCCTGGACGCGCTCAAGCTGGACAAGCTCAACCTCTTGTTCATTGAGAACGTGGGCAACCTGGTATGCCCGGCCTCCTACGACCTGGGCGAAGACGCCCGCATAGTGCTCTTCTCGGTTACCGAGGGCGAGGACAAGCCACTGAAGTACCCGAAGATGTTCAAGAGCGCCGAGCTGGTGCTGATCTCCAAGACCGACCTGGCCGAAGCTGCTGGTTTTGACCATGGGCTGGCCTTGGAAAGCCTATGCCAAGTGGCCCCGCAGGCCAGGGTGCTCGAGGTATCGGCCAGGACCGGGTCTGGGCTCGAGGAGTGGTATGGCTACCTTCGCGGTAAGCTCGGCTGAAACTGTCCTGTTGCGCGTGCGCGGGGTGGTGCAGGGGGTGGGCTTCCGCCCCTTCGTGTATCGCTTGGCCCAGGAGCTGGGCGTATCCGGCTGGGTGCTGAACGATCCTGAGGGGGTGCTGATCCAGGCCTCGGCAATCCCTGAGATGCTCGAGCGCTTCATCCTAAGCGATTCCCGAACAAGCTCCAGCAGCCGCCAAAGTTAAAAGCATCGAAATCGTAGAACGCCGCTCAGATGGTGTATCTGAAAGCCTTTCAATCCTCGAGAGCGCTCATGCAGGCGACATCACCACGCTGATCTCCCCCGACCTCACCCTCTGTGCGGACTGCTTGCGCGAGCTGTTTGACCCCAACGACCGGCGCTACAAGTATCCCTTCATCAACTGCACCAACTGCG
>JAMCQK010000065.1 GCA_023382135.1 Deinococcus sp. | reverse complement strand
CGTGATGCTGGCAGGGCACGTGCAGGTGGGGGACAAGGCGGTGATTGGCGGCGGGTCGGCTGTTCACCAGTATGTGCGCATCGGCAAGGGCGCCATGGTGGGCGGCATGGTGGGGGTGGGGCAGGATATTCTTCCTTTCATGATGGCGGTCTCCACCCCGGCGCGGCACTACCGGCTTAACGCGGTGGGGCTAAGACGCATAGGCGTCTCGGGCGAGCGCTACCGCGCCCTCGAGGCCGCCTGGCGCGCGCTCCGCGAGGGCCGGGGAATTGAAGACCTGCCCGAAACCCAGGAGATTGCCGAGCTGCGGGCTTTTTTGCGCGCCCCTTCCAAGCGCGGCATCGCCCGTTTTACCACCTTGGAGCACCCGGGCGACGAGTAAAAATTTACCCCGGCTTTAGATGGACGAAATCCTTTTGCTCACCAACGGTCCAGGCGAACTTTCCACCTGGGTTCCGCCGGTTTTACAAAGGCTGCGGGGACGCCTCCCCAATACCCGCGTGGAACTTTTTCTGGTCCGCGACCAGTTCGCCACCGGCACCGAGGAAGAAAAGGCCCGCGAGCTTCCCCTGGACCAGCTTTCGGGAAGAAAGGAATTGTTCCAGCGCTTTTATAGCAAGCAAAGAGCGGCCAAGGGCATGGTGCTGATGCTCGGCGGCGCGCCCCGGGACGCCGTCTGGCTGGGGCGGGCTTGCCGGTATCCCGCCTATGCGTACAGCTTTAATGGCAAGGCCTGGCACCGGGGGCTCAAGGCCTTCTTGTTGGACTCGGAGGCCTCGAGGCGTATGGCGCTCCAAAAAGGCGCCGATCCCAGCCGCCTCCGGGTGGTGGGCAACCTGGTGGTGGACGCCATGGCCGACGGGCTCCAGCAAAACCCTTCTTCCCCGGGGGCCGATGTTTTGATCTTCCCCAGCAGCAGGCCCTTTGCTGCCAAATACATGCTGGGGTTCATGTTGGCGGCCTGCGAAAAACTGCAGGCAAAAGTGCCCGGACTGACCTATGCCTGGGTCAAAAGCCGGCTGCTCACGCCCGAAGCGGTTACCGAAGCGCTGGCGGCCAAAGGCGTGCGGGACATGGGCGGAGTGGGGGCAGAATTGACCGGAGACCGCATCGTCAGCGACGGCGGCCTCGAGGTCAGAATCCTCGACGAATCGCTGCGTTACGCTGCCATGCAAAAAGCCAAGGCGGCCCTCACCATCCCCGGCACCAGCACCCTGGAGATGGGCCTTTCGAACCTGCCGGCGGCGGTGCTGCTTCCTCTGCACAAGCCCGAGGCCATCCCCGTTCCCCTGGAAGGCCTGCTCCACTGGCTCTGGTACCTTCCGGGCGGCCGCCGGCTGCGCCACCGGATCATCCGCCTGGGCGAAAGCCGCATCCGTTACCTGGCGCTCCCCAACCAGTATCTGGGTGAAAAGGTCTACCCGGAGCTCCGCGGAATTTTTGGCCCCGAACAGGTTGCCGAGACCCTGGCCGAGCTGCTGCAGCCGGCCCGGCAAGCGGCCATCCGGCAAAAGCTCGCCGGCCTTCCGGCCAGACCGGGGGCGCAGGCGCTCGTAGACTGGGTGTTGCGCGATGCCCAGACCTGAAGGCCCCAGCACCCCCCTATACCCCGTTTCCTATACCCGGTGGGGGCGGAGCCCATGAAGCTTATCCGGCTGCTTTCTCCCTACTGGCCTTTAGTCTCGGGCGCGGTTCTGATTGCGCTGGTGCCCGCGCTCGCGCAAGCGTTTCTGCCGAGCCTGCTGGTCAAGCCGCTGTTTGACGAGGTGCTGGCCAAAGGCTCCTACCAGGAACTCTCCCGCCTGCTGCTCACCGGGCTGGCGCTGATTGCGCTGGTGGCGGCGGGCGGCTATCTGCAGGAAGCCTTCATGGGCTTTCTGGCGGTGCGCGTGCCCAAGGACCTGCGCGAACGCCTGCAGGTGAAGCTTTTGGGCGTGGACCTTGCGCTGCTTCCGGCCTCCGCCGGCGCGCTGGCGGGGCGGATACTGGCGGACCTGCGCGAGATGGAAAGCTTTATTTTCTTTGGCCTGGGGACGCTGGTGGTCCAGGGCACCTCGTTGTTGGCGCTGCTGGCGCTGATGCTGGCGCGTTACGGCGCGCTCACGCTTTACCTGCTGGCGGCGCTGCCTTTACTGGCCCTGGTGCTTGGCTCGGTGGCAAGGCGGGTCGCAACTTCCAGCAGCAAAACCCAGGCGGCGGCGGAGCGGCTGGCGGGAAACATGGCGGAGGGGTTTGGCCGTATCGAGCTTGTTCGCGCGCTGGACATGCTGGGGTTCGCCCGCAAGCGTTTTGGGGCGGACAGCGAACGCTACTACCGGCTGGGGCTGCGGCGGACCCTGTTGTCGGCGCTCTACTTACCGGTGGCGCAAGTTACCACCGCAATCATCATCGGCCTGCTGGTTTTCCTGGGCGTGGGCCAGGTAAAAGCGGGGACGCTTTCCACCGGAGACCTCACCGCGTTTGTCACCTTGCTGGCGCTCACCATCACGCCCCTTCAAACCCTTTCACGCGGCGGTATGCTGGCCGCGCAGGCGGAGGGGGCGGCCGGAAGGCTTGCCGAACTGTTTGACCTGGCCCAGGCCCCCTCTTTCGGAAAACATATTCCCCAGACCTTCACCGGAAAAATTGAATTCAAACAGGTGAGCTTTGGCTACGCCGGGGAAGAGCTGCTCCGGGACTTTGACTTGGAAATCCCCGCTGGCAGCATGACCGCCATTGTGGGTCCATCCGGCGCGGGCAAGAGCAGCGTGCTCAGACTTACGCTGGGACTCCAGTTTCCGGCATCGGGAGAAGTGTTTCTCGATGACGTCTCCATAACCCAGTACCACCCCGCGTTCTTGCGCCGCCAGTTCGCCTGGGTTCCCCAAGAGCCCTGGCTTTTTGGCGGCAGCGTGCGGGAAAACCTGCAGGCCTTTGCTCCCAGGGCCAGCGAGGCCCAGATGCTCGAGGCGCTTGCTGGCGTGAAGCTTTTGGACGAGCTTCCCCAAGGCCTGGACACCCCGCTGGCAGTCGAGGGGGTGGGTCTTTCGGTAGGCCAGCGCCAGCGGCTCGCCATTGCCGGAGCGCTGCTGCGCCAGCCCGCCATTCTGGTGTTGGACGAGGCCACCAGCGCGCTCGACACTCACGGTGAGGAGCGGGTGATCCGCGCCCTGAAGGATCTAAAGGGCAAGGCGACCATCCTGCTGGTGGCGCACCGCCTTTCCAGCGTGCGCTATGCGGACCGGATTGTGGTCCTGGACCAGGGCCGGGTAATAGAAAGCGGCACGCACCAGTCTTTGTTGGCGCAAGAAGGCGCGTATTATGCCCTGTGGCAAGGAGCGCGGCTTGAGTGACCCGTCACCCCCAAAACCAGCGTTACGCGTAGTCACCGTGGCCAGCCTGCGGGTGGATGCGGTGGGAGCAAAGGGCTTTGGCTTATCGCGCACTTATTTTGCCCAAGGGGTCAAGCAGGGCAAAGTTACCATCAATGGCAAAGTGGTTGACGCCAAAGACCAGGTCAAAGAAGGCGATGTTCTGGTGGCGGACGGGCTGGGCTCGCTCAAGCTGGTACGGGTTCTGGGTGCTACCCGCCGCGGAAACCACAAGCTGGAAGTGGAAGTCCACACTGGCTTTTCTCCGCAGGT
Source organism: Deinococcus sp. (assembly GCA_023382135.1). Taxonomy (GTDB): domain Bacteria; phylum Deinococcota; class Deinococci; order Deinococcales; family Thermaceae; genus JAMCQK01. The sequence continues at coordinate 433 of JAMCQK010000065.1, read as the reverse complement.
CCGGTAAAACCGTACACTGGCCAAGGTCTTGGGTGGAGCACCGCAAAGAGCGCTGTGCGCACCGCTTGCCCCGCCCGGGGCGGTTGTTGTCATTCCGAGGCGTAGCCTCCCCGTTATTCCGAGTGCGTAGCCTGTCATTCCGAGCACCCACTCCCCTTGTCATTCCGAGCACCCACTCCCCTTGTCATTCCGAGCACCCACTCCCCTTGTCATTTCGAGCGAAGCGAGAAATCTCGCTTTTGACCTTGAGAAGAAAAAGAGAGATCCCTCCCCTTCACTTCGTTCAGGGCTACGACCGTTCGGGATGACAAAAATACCGTTGTCATTCCGAGGGCGTAGCCTCTTTGTCATTCCGAGGGCGCAGCCCGAGGAATCTCGCTTTTTGTCCTTTCCCGAGCCGGCCTGCCTGTCCGGCAGAGGCCGTGTGAAAGAG
>JAMCQK010000052.1 GCA_023382135.1 Deinococcus sp. | reverse complement strand
GGAAGTGGCCAAGTCCCCGTCCGATCTGAAATTTCGGCTAAGTCCCGTTCCGCCCGTCCGATCTCATGGCAATGCTCAGTCCAAGGCGCGGCGGGTATCGGACGGATGGCGCGGTGCGGGAAGTGGCCAAGTCCCCGTCCGATCTGAAATTTCGGCCAAGTCCCGTTCCGCCCGTCCGATCTCATGGCAATGCTCAGTCTAAGGCGCGGCGGGTATCGGACGGACGGCGGATGTGGAAAAATGGCTAAGTCCCCGGCCGTCGGTCCTTCTCCTTGGCGCGGCGGGTGTCGGAGAGGGAATCCGCCGTGAACACTACTTGATTTAAATATAAAGTATCTCGTTGATGTTCGCACCATGTGTGTATTATATAGTGTCTACGGTAGGGCAAAATCAGGTACATGAATACAAGTCTGAACAGGGGTGTTTCTACCTATGGGGAGAGTGTCGGACAAGGTGGGGTGGCGTCGGAAGAACTCTCAGACAAAAGAGCCCGCGCAAGCTGATGATGACGGTCACAATGGAAGGAGGCGCTTGTTATCAGTGGTGGCGCGGGCTCTTTTGTCTGAGAGTTATGTGTGGCGTCGCGGCTCTGAGGACCATAGGACCATAGAATCGCGGCTTTAGCACGGCAATACCCTGGTAGTAAGCGCTTGTTGTCGGTAGCTCTAATAGGCGATGGCACATTCAGTGGTGGCGCGGGCTCTTTTGTCTGAGAGTTAAGTGGCGCGTTGGCTTTGATGACGTTTGGGAAGAGGAAGCTTGGGAAGCATTCTGACCCTTACGGGAGAAGTTAACGCGTTCGCACAGCAAAACCCTGGACGTATGCGCTTGTGTTTTTTAGCTGTCAAAGGCGAAGGCACATTCAGTGGTGGCGCGGGCTCTTTTGTCTGAGAGTTAAGTGGCGCGTTGGCTTTGATTACGTTTGGGAAGAGGAAGCTTGGGAAGCGTCTGACCCTTACGGGAGAAGTTCAACGCGTTCGCGAAGCAAAACCCTGAACGTAGGCGCTTGTGTTCTGTAGTTCTATTAGGGCGATGACACTATCAGCGGTGGCGCGGGCTCTTCTGTCTAAGAGTTTAGTGGCGCTTTGGCTCTGAGGACCTTAGGGAAGAGCCGAAGTGTTCACGTAGCAAAACCCTGATCGGAGGAAGCTGAAAGGCCGGAGGGAAGAGGAAGCTTGGGAAGCATCTGACTCTCCAACCTTGAAGCTACGGCGGGCTCTTTTGTCTAAGAGTTTGGAGCCGATACCCACCTTGTTCGCAAAGGCGGGCTCTCCTGTCTGAGAGTTTGGAGCCGACCTGTTGGACGGAAGCTTCGGCGGGCTCTCTTGTCTGAGGGTTAAGGGCCGAACTATTGGACGGAAAGCTTGGGAAGCTTTGGCGGGCTCTCTTGTCTGAGAGTTAAGGGCTGAAAAATTGGACTGAACCGACGGCGGGCTCTCCTGTCTGAGAGTTGTTGTGCCGATTGTTTTTTCTTACGATAGTTGCGCTGGTAGTCTGCCCCTGGGTTGGCTGTATACGGCAAAGCTGTCTTTTTCAAAAGTCGGTTCTGTTATCCGTGCGAGAGCTTAGTGTCACGGCCTACGCCAGACGTTAAGTCTTTAGGACGGGAAACTTATGTCGGATGTCGGACGGGCTCCGGGCCCGGTGCTTACAGTCGGACGGTACTTGCTGTCTCGCCGGACCCGTGTAAAAGCGGGGAAAGCGAGGCTGGAGTGGCAAAAGCAAGTTACCTGGTTGATCCTGCCAGTAGTCATATGCTTGTCTCAAAGATTAAGCCATGCATGTCTAAGTACAAGCCTCAGTAAGGTGAAACCGCGAATGGCTCATTAAATCACACCTAATCTACTGGAAAGTTACAAGTTACTTGGATAACTGAGGTAATTCTTGAGCTAATACATGCGAAAAATCTCGACTCACGGAGAGATGCTTTTATTAGATCAAAACCAAACGGCTTCGGCCGTCTCATTGGTGACTCTGAATAACTTTGGGCTGATCGTATGGCCTTGTGCCGACGACGTTTCCTTCGAAGGTGTGCCCTATCAACTGTCGACTGTGATATAGACGCTCACAGTGGTTTTGACGGGTAACGGGGAATCAGGGTTCGATTCCGGAGAGGGAGCCTTAAAAACGGCTACCACATCCAAGGAAGGCAGCAGGCACGCAAATTACCCAATGAACGAAGTTCGAGGTAGTGACGAAAAATAACGATACAGGACTCATCCGAGGCCCTGTAATTGGAATGAGTACACTTTAAAACCGTTCCCGAGGATCTATTGGAGGGCAAGTCTGGTGCCAGCAGCCGCGGTAATTCCAGCTCCAATAGCGTATATTAAAGTTGTTGTGGTTAAAAAGCTCGTAGTTGGATCTCGGCGGACAGGAGTCGGTCCGAATGCTTTCGGCACTGGCTTGTTTGTCCGTGTGTTTTGCCAGAGGCAGGCGGGTGCTCTTCGCCGAGTGTCCGTTTGTGCTGGCAGGTTTACTTTGAAAAAATTAGAGTGCTCAAAGCAAGCTCTTACGCTTGAATATTCGTGCATGGAATAATAGAATAGGATGTCGTTTCTATTTTGTTGGTTTTCGGAAATCGACATAATGATTAATAGGGACAGTCGGGGGCATTTGTATTCAAACGACAGAGGTGAAATTCTTGGACCGTTTGAAGACAAACTACTGCGAAAGCATTTGCCAAGAATGTTTTCATTAATCAAGAACGAAAGTTAGAGGTTCGAAGGCGATTAGATACCGCCCTAGTTCTAACCATAAACGATGCCAGCTAGCGATCTGCAGGCGTTTTACTTTACGACCTTGCAGGGAGCTTCCGGGAAACCAAAGCTTGTGGGTTCCAGGGGAAGTATGGTTGCAAAGCTGAAACTTAAAGGAATTGACGGAAGGGCACCACCAGGAGTGGAGCCTGTGGCTTAATTTGACTCAACACGGGAAATCTCACCAGGCCCGGACACGAGAAGGATTGACAGATTGATAGCTCTTTCTTGATTTCGTGGGTGGTGGTGCATGGCCGTTCTTAGTTGGTGGAGTGATTTGTCTGGTTAATTCCGATAACGAACGAGACTCTGTCCTGCTAACTAGTGTCTGCTTCTTGTCTGAGCAGATTATTCTTCTTAGAGGGACTGGTAGCTCTTAGCTACACGAGATTGAGCAATAACAGGTCTGTGATGCCCTTAGATGTTCTGGGCCGCACACGCGCTACACTGAATGGATCAGCTAGTTTTTCCCTCTCCGAGAGGAGCGGGTAAACTGTTGAACCCCATTCGTGGTAGGGATCGGAGCTTGCAATTGTTCTCCGTGAACCAGGAATTCCCAGTAGGCGCAAGTCATAAGCTTGCGTCGATTACGTCCCTGCCCTTTGTACACACCGCCCGTCGCTACTACCGATTGAGCGTTTTAGTGAGGTCCTCGGACTGCTTGCCTGACGGCTCACGCTGCCTCGCCGGTGGAAAGACGACCAAACTGTAGCGCTTAGAGGAAGTAAAAGTCGTAACAAGGTTTCCGTAGGTGAACCTGCGGAAGGATCATTATCGATTTTCCTCTCTCGGGGGGAGAAGCGAAACCAAAACCTCGGGTGCTCTTTTGTGCCTAGCGACTTCGGCTTGTCTGCTGATGTCTGCCAGGTCGGCGATCTGGGCGCTTGCGGCTATCTGGCTGCTTAAGACCCGGCCGACCGCCCGGACGGAGGTGCTGTGCGCCAGTGTCGTGCCCCCCGTGAAGGGCGCGGAAGGCGATAATACAGCATTAAAGAGCCTCGCCTCCGGCTCGGGTTGTTGCTCCCCACCTTTGGTGGACTCTTGTGGAAAACGGTTACAAAGCCAAACCTTCCAGGCCTCAGTGCCTTGGAAAACCCAAATACAACACTACACAGTGGATCATTTGGCTCGGGGGTCGATGAAGAACGGAGCTAACTCCGTGACACAATGTGAACTGCAGGACACATGAACATCGACATTTTGAACGCATATTGCGGACATGTGCTCGTCGCATGTCCATGTTTGGGTCAGGGTCGGTTGAACATCCATCAGAACTTATCTGTTCTGCTATGGGCTGTCC
>JAMCQK010000029.1 GCA_023382135.1 Deinococcus sp. | reverse complement strand
GGGTCTTGGGGATTCTCGCCGTCATCTGTTTTACGCCGAACGCGTACTTCAACATACCGGCTGGCCTACTCTCACTAACATTCTTCTTGCGCAAGAAGTAAGCACGCCCTGTTTCCGGTAGTCTATACTTTGTGCTTACCGCATTCACTGGCGACGCCTTCTTGGCCAGAAGCGCCCTGCTGCAAGAGGCAAAGGCGCTGGGCCTTGCGCCTAGGCTGCTTCCGCCCGATGTCACGGTCTTGACGCAGGAATTGAGCGGGGGCCTCTTTGGCCCGCAGGGTGCCGCCATAGACCTACGAGAAATTACCGAGTCCGAGTGGAAGCCGGTGAAGGAGATTTTGGAGCGGCTTCCCAGTGATGCCCTGGTGCTCCTGCTCGACCCGAAGCCAACGGCTGGACGAAGCAAGTGGTACGGCGAAGCCAGAACCAGGAACCTTCCCACACCGCAAGGAAGAGATTTACAGCTCTGGCTGGAACGCCAGGCCAAGGTTTTAGGGTTTGAACTCCCAAAGCCCGTGGCCAGTTACCTTGCGGGCTTGATCAACTCCAAAGGCAGCGCGGAGAACCCGGCCTCAGGCCTCGAGGCCTTACACCAAGAACTCAGGAAGCTCGCGCTCGCCTCTTCCCCCATCACCTTGGAAAAGGCGCGGCAGTTAGTGGCTATAGAAGCCCCGCTCTCGGGCTTCGACCTGGTGCGGGCCGTTACCGAGGGACGAAAACCAGATGCCTTCAAGCAACTGGGCGCGCTGATGGAAAGCGGTGAGGATCCCATCCGCATCCTCGGAGCACTCTCCTGGCAGTACAGCAAAGTGGCGCGCGCCTGGCAGCTGCTGGCAGAAAACCCCGGCGCAAGCGAAGCAGAGGCCGCCAAGCAGTTGGGAATTCATCCTTTCGCCGCCAAACAAAGCCTGGCATTGGCCAAAAAAATGGGCGGTGAGCGGGTGGAGCTCGCTTTGGAAACCTTGATAGAAGCCGAGCTTGCCGGCAAGACCGGCCGGGACCCGCGGCTGGCGCTGGAACGTGCCACCTCGGCGCTGCTCAACCAGAAACGCTAACGGCGCCGCGGCTGCTTTTTGCTAAGTATCTCCAGTCTAAGTTTGTCGAAAGGCTTTGAAAGCCGCGCTGTGTTCATTGCCCCCTCTGGCCGATAGATACTTAATCAAGGTGACAACAGGTGCGCGTATGTCCAAAAAAACCAGGTTGTCTTGTCCCAATGTAGATAAAATCAGACCATGAACCCCTACATCGAACGCATCCTTAGTCTTTTGGGCGAGCAGGACGCCATTACAGTGCTGGCTGAAACCCCCATGCGCCTAGAAAAACTCTCTCCTGTTTTGGCCCAACGCGCCGGGCAAAGCTACGCACCCGGCAAGTGGACTTCGCACAAGATTATCTGTCACTTGGCGGATGTTGAACTCGGCTATGGCTTCCGGCTTAGGCAGGTTCTAGCAGGCATAACCCAGATCCAGCCGTTCGACCAGGATGCCTGGGCCAAGCGCTATGCAAATCTTCCGCTCCCTCTTGCGCTCGAGGCCTTCAAAAGCATGCGCGCATGGAACCTGGCTCTTTTCAAAAGCGTATCAAACGATGACCTCAATAAAACCGTAAACCACCCCGAGCGCGGACCCGAGAGTTTTGGCCTGATGATGAAGTTTCTCGCTGGACACGACCTGAATCACCTGGATCAGCTAAAGACCATCGCCGCAGGGTAGCAGTAAGTCTATGGCAGTCCTACCCCAGGGGAGAGGGTGGCATGGGGGCGTCTAAGTATCTCCATGGTGAGTTTGACCGAGGAGATACTTAGTCCCGACCGCGCGGATCGAGTACGTCCCGGAGTGCATCGCCGAGCAGGTTAAAAGCAAGCACCGTGAGCATGATACCGATGGCTGGAGCGCTGGCGGCCCAAGGAGCTTCGCGTATGTAGTCGCGTGTTTCCGAGACCATCGCGCCCCATTCGGGCGTGGGGGGCTGGGCACCAAACCCGATGAACGATAGTCCAGCGGCGGTGAGAATCGCTCCGCCGACGTCGAAGCTGGCCTGTACCAAAACAGGTGTCCAGGTATTGGGCAGAATATGCCGCCACAGGATGCGCGGAGTAGATGTACCGAGCGCGCGGGCCGCCTCCACAAACTCGCGCTCGCGCAGCGCGAGCGCCTGTGCCCGCACCAGCCGCGCGTAGACCGGCCACGTCACCGCGGCCACGGCCAGGATGGTGTTGTTCAAGTCGCGCCCCAGAGCCGCGGCGATGGCCATGGCCAGAATCAGCGACGGAAACGCAAAAAAGATATCGGTAATGCGCATCAGCACGTTGTCCCAGACCCTTCCAAGGCTTCCGGCGGTCAGCCCGACAATAACGCCGATCACAACCGAGAGCAGCACGACCAGAAAGCCGATACGGAGGGATATCGCCGCACCGTGGACCACGCGCGCCCAGACATCGCGGCCCAGTTGGTCGGTGCCGAGGAAATGTTGGGAGGAAGGGGATTGGAGCTTGTTGAGTATGTCCTGGGCTAGCGGGTCGCCGGAGATTACCGGGGACAAAACGGCCATGGCCACTAAGAGAATCAAAAGCGCCAGACCGATAATGCCGGATGCATTGCGTCTGAAGCGGCGTATGGTGCGGGACCGAAGGGTGGGCCTCGAGGCCCTCCCCTCCCATCCCTCCTGCACTTTCACTTCACCCATACCGGATCCTCGGGTCAATTGCCGCGTACAGCAAGTCCACCGCCAAATTGATGAGCGCGTAGACGAGCCCCGCCAAAAGCGTCACGCCCATCACTGCGGGAAAGTCCAGACTGGCTGCCGAGACTGTAACGTAGCGGCCGATTCCCGGCCAAGAAAAAATTGTCTCGGTGAGCACCGCGCCGGAAAGCAGGCTTCCCAATAGGCTGCCGATGACAGTAAGAACCGGCAGCGCCGCATTTTTAGCTGCGTGCCGCAAAACTACTCCGCGCTCGGAAAGCCCTTTGGAGCGTGCGGTGCGTACGTAGTCTTGCGAAAGCACTTCGAGCATCGCTCCTCGCGTCATGCGTGCAAGCAGCGCCAAGGATGCAGCCCCCAAAACAAACGCGGGAAGCAGCAGGTGGCGCAAGGAATCCACAAACGCCTTGCCGTCGCGTGCGATCAAAGTATCGAGGGTCATTACGCCTGTGACGCGCGGCGGCGTGAGCAGGTACGGGTCCAGACGGCCTGGGCCCGGAAGCAGCCCAAGTTTTCCGTGCAAAAGTTCAAGCAGCAAAATTGCTAAGAAGAAAACCGGCGTCGCGCCCCCGAGAAGCGCCAGTAAGCGTACAACCAAGTCTGGGGCCCGGTTTTGGCGCAAAGCCGCCAACACGCCCGCTGGAATGCCAAAGAGCAACGAAACCAAAAGTGCCGCCAGTGAAAGCTCGATGGTTGCGGGGAAAAATTCTTTCAGGTCGTCTGCCACCGGGCGGCTGGTGCGAAGCGACTGGCCCAGATCTCCGCGCAAAAGCCGGTTCATGTAGATGGCATACTGCACTGGCTTGGGTTTATCCAGGCCATACCGGTGGCGAAATTCTTGAACCTGCTCTTCACGCGCGTTGTCACCTAGTGCCGCCAGCGCCGGATCGGCGGGAACCACCTGTGCGATGAAAAAAGTAGCAAACGTGACCCCCCAGGCCACGAAGATCACAAAGAACAAACGACGAACCAGATACGACCACATGCGGGCCTTATTCTGACAGATAGGGGGCACGGCGTGTCGTGCCCCCTACGTCGCAAAAGTAACCTTACTTCTTGCTAATATTCTCGAAGCGCACCTGGTTCTGCGCATTACGCACAAAACCTTCGACGCTGGCGGAAAGCGTGGAAATGTTGGCCGGTTGATAAAGAATGGCGTAAGGGCCTTCTTTAAGCACCAGTTCGGTGAGGATTTTATAGAGCGCCGCGCGTTTGCCAGGCTCGGCCTCGAGGGCGGCCTGCTGCGCCAATTTGGCCGCCGTCTGGTTCTGCCAAACATTGCGGTAGGCAAGGGACTTGGCGGCGTAGTCGGACATGGGCGTGGCGTTGCCATCCGGGTCGGGGAAGTCCGGGCTCCAGGCTCAAACCATCTGGTGTTTCT
>JAMCQK010000046.1 GCA_023382135.1 Deinococcus sp. | reverse complement strand
TACTTTTTGGTTCAAGAGTTTTTCCGCATCACCGGCAAACCTTATGTGGTGGCGCGCAAGACCGAAAAACCCTACATGATTAATCCCGTAAGCCGCACGGTTATCTCCATCACCACCGGAAAACCCCAACTTCTGGTGTTAGACGGATCCGATATCCCCTTGGTCAAAAGCAAAAACGTAGCGATTGTTGACGACGTGGTTTCCACCGGAAGCACCCTTAGAGGTTTGAATGAGCTGATTGAGCATGTGGGGGGCAAAGTGGCGAGCGTTCTAGCGGTATTTACCGAAGGATCGCCCAGGCCTGACGTAGTAGCGCTCGGCCATCTGCCGCTTTACGCGCCGGAAGATTGAAGCATAGCGAGGTTCTGACATGAGCATGGACACTTATCCTATCACCATCGGCAAGATCACCCGCCACGCTCCCTTAATCGAGCCGCTCCCCGGCGTCCGCATCCCCTTGGTGGAGATCATGGGCGATGTCGAGTTGGTAAACGCCGCCGCCGAAGCCCTGATGCCCAAAGTGCCCGCGGAGACCGAGGTTCTGCTCACCATGGAGACCTCGCCCATTGTGCTGGCGCACGTGCTGGCGGCCAAACTGAACAGGCCTTACATTGTGGTTCGCCGGCGCCGGCGGCCCTACATGGAAAACCCCATCATTCAGGAAGTGGAATCCCTCACGCTTGGGGTAGGGGAGACCTTGTGGCTAGACCGGCGCATGGCGGAAAAACTCTTGAACCAAAAAGTAGCGTTGGTCTCCGACGTGGTTTCGTCCGGCGGCACCATGGCGGCACTGGAGCGCGTGGCGGTGCGTGCGGGGGCCAAGGTGGTGGCGCGCCTCACCGCCTTCCGCCAGGGCATGCCGAAAATCGACGTGACCTACGTCTCCGACTTACCAATTTTGCAGGCGACTTAGCGGCTTCTGGAGCTTTTAAAGGGGTGAGCGCCGCGCCCTAAGCTTTTTTCTGCGAAAATAGCCAGTGGATGAACCTTGTGTCCTGGTAGGCCAAGTCCCAGCAGTTATGGCCTATATCTGGATACTCGGTGTAATTTACTTCGGTTTTGCCTGCGAGCTTGAGCCCCTCCAACAAGACGCGCGAATGGCTGACCGGCACCACCCGGTCGGCGTCACCATGAAAAATCCAGATGGGCAGATCTTTGGGCAAGAGCCAACGCACCCGAAACGGGTCCGCTCCCCCACAAATGGGCGCGAGAGCGGCGAAATGTTCTGGGTGCGCAGTCGCTAGATTCCAAGTACCGTGGCCACCCATTGACAACCCAGTCAGGTAAATTCGGCTCTGGTCCACCGGGTGGGAATTTTCTACCGACAACAAGGAGTGAAAAACAGCCTCCAATACCTCGCCGTGCCAAAAAAGCCCTTCTGGGCATTGCGGCATAAATACAATTGCTGGCCACTGCTCGGGGGATTTTTTGATCGCGGGGCCCAGGCCCACCATGGTTTGTTTTACGCCGTCGCCGCCGCGCTCACCCGCGCCGTGTAAGAAGGCCACTAATGGCCAGCCTTTTTTGGGCGGTTCGCCAGCAGGAACATACAGCGCATAAGGCAAGCCAAAGTGCGCTGCCGGTTTGGTTATAAATCGTACAGCCATCCGCTAAGTATCTCCAGTCTAAGTTTGTCGAAAGGCTTGAAAAGCCGCGCCGTGTTCCTTGCTCCCTCTGGCCCTAGTGAGTTTGACCGCAGGGTCAAACTCACCATGAAGATGCTTAAAGGATAACCCAACATTGCTGCAACATCTTCGGTCTGCCACTCTCAGACTTGGCGCTGAACTTTTTGCACGCTAGTTGTTGTTGAAATTTGGCAGATACCTGGATTGCCCGAGGGACAGGCCCGTGGCCGTATCTTTCAAGCCACATAGTAGTTTATCCATTGTGTAGGGGCGCAAGGCCTTACGCCCCGGTACATTAAACCAGCACCGGCTCCTGGTACACGCCGTAGACCGCACGCAAGGTGTCCATCATCTCGCCCAGGGTGGCATAGGCCAGGGCGCAGTCCACAAAGTGGGGCATGGTGTTCTGCCCAAGCTTGGCGGCCTTCTCGAGGCCCGCGAGCGCATCTTTGACTTTCTTGGGGTCGCGTTCGCGGCGGACTTTTGCCAACCTTTCACTCTGAGTGCGTTCGACGGTTGGATCGATAAGCTGAATAGGGACCTCGAGGCCCTCGTCTCTAAACTCATTGACGCCCACAATGATGCGCTCTTTTCTCTCCACTTCCCGCTGGTACTGGTAAGAGGCATCGGCAATCTCGCGCAGGAAATACCCCTGGTCAATAGCTTTCACCACCCCGCCCATGCGCCGTATTTCATCGATAACCGCCAGCGCCTGCTTTTCCATCTCGTCGGTGAGCCATTCCACGTAGTAGCTGCCGGCAAGCGGGTCGGCGGTGTGGGTGACGCCGGTCTCGTAGGCGATAATCTGCTGCGTCCTGAGGGCGATTTTGGCGGATTCCTCGGTGGGGAGCGCCAGGGCCTCGTCGTGCGCGTCGGTATGTAGACTGTTGGTGCCGCCGAGCACGGCGGCGAGCGCCTGGATGGCCACCCGCGAAATGTTGGTGAGGGGTTGCTGCGCCGTCAAACTAACGCCGGCGGTCTGCGCGTGGGTGCGGAGCATCCAGCTAGCCGGGTTCTTGGCCCGGTAGCGCTCCTTCATCTCCCTGGCCCAGATGCGCCTGGCCGCGCGGAACTTGGCGATCTCCTCGAAGAAGTCGTTGTGGGCGTTGAAGAAGAAAGAAATGCGCGGAGCGAACTCGTCGATGTCCAGCCCGCGCTTGAGGGAATAGTCCACGTACTCGAGGCCGTCCGCCAGCGTGAAGGCAAGCTCTTGCACGGCGGTGCTTCCAGCCTCGCGGATGTGATAACCCGAAACCGAAATAAAGTTCCATTTGGGCGTGTTCTTGGGCCCCCACTCGAAGGTGTCAATTACCAGCTTGACCGACGGTTCCGGCGGAAAAATAAATTCTTTCTGCGCGATGAACTCTTTCAAAATATCGTTCTGAATAGTGCCGCCCAGCTTTTCCCAGGAGTAACCCTTTTTCCATGCCGCGGCCAGGTACATGGCCCAGATGGCGTTTGCCGGGGAGTTGATGGTCATGGAGGTGGTGACCTCTTCCAAGTTGATTCCTTGGAACAGAATTTCCATGTCCGCCAGGCTCGAGACCGCCACACCGCACTTGCCGACCTCGCCCCGGGAAAGCGGATGGTCGGAGTCGTAACCCATCAGGGTAGGCAGATCGAACGCGGTCGAGAGGCCATGCTGGCCCGCGTCCAAAAGCTTCTTAAAGCGCTCGTTGGTCTGCTCGGCGCTGCCGAAGCCGGCGAACATGCGCATGGTCCAGAGCTTGGAGCGGTACATGGAGCCGTAGACCCCCCGAGTGTAGGGATACTCGCCGGGGTAGCCCAGCTTCTCGTGGTAATTGAAGTCCTTTAGATCCTCCGGCGTGTATAAAGGCTCCGGGGCGATGTCCGAGAGGGTCTTGTGGGCCAGGGGGCGCTCGGGCATCTTCTCCAGGCTCTTCTGGTAGGTTTCACGCATCCAGGCGTGTTTGGGGCGGGCTTTATCCATAACAACACTATAACGTTTTTCCGTATTTACTGGTCCGAAACGTCATATGTGCTGGGGACAAATGCCACCGATCGCTTTGGGCGCTTATGCTACCTTGTAATTATAAGGAGGGGTGGAGATGGCAGAGGTCAAAAGCAGAACAGAAATCCCCGAACCCAGCCTATCCAGATTTCTATTCGCCGACACCAGGCTGGCCCCGCTTTGGGCGCTCCTACGTATCTATTTGGGCTGGAGTTGGTTGCAAGCGGGCTGGGGCAAGCTTACCAACCCAGCGGGCGTTTGGGTGGGAGACAAGGCGGGCGCGGCGGTGGGCGGCTTCCTGAATAGCGCGCTGGGAAAGACCACCGGTGAACACCCGGACGTGACCGGCTGGTACGCTTGGTTCATCCAGAACGTAGCCTTGCCCAACGCCAAAGTGTTCAGCTATCTGGTGGCCTTCGGCGAGACCCTGGTCGGCATCGCACTTATCCTGGGTCTTTTCACCGGCATCGCTGCGTTCTTTGCCGGGTTGATGAACGCCGCCTTCC
>JAMCQK010000167.1 GCA_023382135.1 Deinococcus sp. | reverse complement strand
CAGCACCTACCCGGCGTGCGACTACACCCGCGACGAGTCACCCAGCATCGGAATTACTTGTCCCAAGTGCAACACGGGCGAGATTGTCCAGAAGGTGAGCAAGCGGGGAAAACCCTATTTCAGGTGTAACAGCCAGGGCTGCGACTTTATTGCCTTTGACAAACCACTACCCGAAAAGTGCCCGGTCTGCGGCTGGAACGAGATGCAAAAAGGCAAGAAGCAGGTCTGCTCGAACCCAGGCTGCGAGCGTTACGGCGGGCCGGATCTGAAAGCCCTGGAAGAACGCCGGGCGGCAAACGGGAACGGCAACGGCGGCAGAGGAAGGGCGAAAGCCGCGGCTCGAAAGGCGCCCGCGAAAAAGGCCAAAAAGAAAGCCGCCAGCGGGCCCAAGGCGGCCTGGAGCGACCTCGAGGCCCACCTCTCAGAGCTTGCCCCGCAAGACGCTGAAGTTGTCAGGAGAATCGAAGGCTCAAAAGAAGCTTTTGCAGCTGTGGCGGCCGCGCTCGGCATCAGCGAAGCCGACGTAAAAGCCGTACACAAGCGCGGCCTGTTCAAGCTGCGCATGCTTTTTGGGCGTAGCCGCAGCAAGAAAGAACTAATCGAAGCATAGCGCGCGGCTGCTGGAGAACGCACACCAGCAGCCATGGCTACTGACCTTCAATGAAACTGCATCTGATCCGGCTGGCTAAAGCTCAGGGTGAGGCGCGGTTTCCTGGCATCGGCCACTTCCGGTCGTACGTGCTGAAGGAACCGAAAGAAGTTGCCGGAGCATACATGTACCTGCTGCTCGAGGGCGAGCTGGTAATTGACCTGCCGGACAAAAGCTATCTGCACCTGGAGCCCGGTGAAGCCGCCTATCTTCCGGGTCCCCACCGTCTGGTGCCGGTGGGTGAAAGCGTAATTGGTGAATGGAAGCTTTCGCGCTAGGGTTTTTCCCGGCTGTGGGCCGGCTTCAACCCTGGGCCGCTGGCGCTCTTGGTGGCGCGCCAAGCGCTCTTCCACGGGGCGCGGGCGTGGCGTGGCGGCTTCATTTGCGCCCTTGCTCACCGATTCGCTGGCGGTTGTGTTGGCATTTTTGATTGCCGGCAGCCTGCCTGCTTGGGCGCTGGCGGGCCTTGCTCCCTCTGGCCCCGGTGAGTTTGACCGAAGGTTCAAGCCCGCCGGAGATACTTAGCTCTCCAGTACGCCAAGAAACCGCTTCTGCAAGGCCGCATCAGTGGCCAGGCTGCCACCTTGCTTCTTTCTTACCCTGCAGGGTCCTTTGATGCCGCGCCTTTTGAGCGAGCGGGCGCAGGCCTCTAGGCCCGCCCTGAACTCCATACCTGCATAACGGAACTGCTCTTTACGCAAGGCCCCCAGCAGGTCGAAAAACTCAACCTGCACAATCACCTGGCGGCCCTCCCGCCAGTAAATAACCTGATCCAGCCGTGGCTCCACTCAGAAAGCCTACCGTAGTCATCCGCTGGTGCGACGTGAGCTTTACTTACCAGTACTTCTCGGTATGAATCTGCCCGGCCCCGGCCTTGGTGTGCTCTTTGTACCCTTCCGCCAAAAGCACTTTGGTCATGCTTTCGATCATCAAGGGGTTGCCGCAGAGCATGGCGTGGGTGTTGTCCGGCGTGAGCCTGACCCCCCAGGCTTGTTCAATTGCGCCGGATTTCCAGATGCCCTGCACAAACCCGGTCCTGCCTTGCCAGGGAACCGGTTCTTTTTCGGGCATATCCAGAACCGGGCAGTAGTACAAATTACCCGAGAGCCTCTGCATCGCCAGCAATTCATCGCGGTAACCCAGGTCCCAGGAATGGCGGCAGCCATGGAGAATGGCCATCTTTTTCCCCGAAGCCGCCAGGTGGGTCCGGACAATGCTCATAAAGGGTGCAATCCCAGTGCCGGTGGCAATCATGACCAGGTTGGCTTCTGGAGGAATGGCGTCCAAGGTAAAGGTCCCGGCAATCTTCGGCCCCAGAAAAACCCGGTCTCCAGTTTTGAGGCCCGCCAGGTTGGGCGTAAGCGCCCCCGCTGCCACCAAACGGATATAAAACTCCAGATAGGTTTTTTCCTCCGGCGAAGAACAGATGGAATAAGCCCGCCTCACCAGCTTTTGGGCTCTCCCGTTCCCCCCTTGCTGGACTACGGGAAGCCCCAGAGTGGTGTACTGGCCGGCTTTAAACTGGGGCAGCTCCCAGCCCTCCGGGGCCACCCGCAAGATGAAAGAGTCTGTTGCCAGGACCAGCTTATGCAAGACCACCGCGTTTGGCTCTGTCGGGTTCATAGTTCTCCAGTTGAGTACGGGGGCCGCATGACGGGCCTTGCGCCGGGCTTCGGGCAGCCCCTTCACGCTACCTTAGCCTTGGTACAGGGTGCAACCTTCCCCGCTTTTCGGTCTACAATTCTATTGATGGAATTAGGCGCGGGGGGCGTGGTCTTCAACCAGAAGGGGGAGGTTCTGTTAATTCGAGACCGGATGGGCTACTGGTGCTTCCCCAAAGGGCACACGGAACCGGGTGAGTCGTTGGAGCAAGCCGCGCTGCGCGAGGTGGCGGAGGAAACCGGCGTCGAAGCCAGAGTAACCGCGGCGCTCTCCCCCACGCGCTACACCAACAACAAAGGTATAGAGCGCGAAGTCTGCTGGTTCTCGATGACAGGCAAGGGAAAGTTGCGCATCGAAAAAGGGCTCGCGGGGGCGGGGTTTTTTAGCCGCGATGAGGCTTTGCGGATCCTGGCCTTTCCCGAGGATGTGGCGCTTTTGAAGGAGGCACTTCGGGTGCAACTGCGGGAGAAACCATGAGCGTTTACCGCTTGGCCGCTTTGGACCAGGCCGAACGGGATAGCCTTACGCCGCGTATTCACCCCAGCGCCTTCATTGCGCCGGGCGCTGTCTTGGTGGGCAACGTGGAAGTGGCCGAGAAGGCCTCGGTCTGGTTTGGCGCGGTGGTGAGGGGCGATGTGGAGAAAATCGTGATCGGCGCGGGCAGCAACATTCAAGATGGCGCGGTGCTGCACGCCGACCCAGGCGATCCTTGCATTGTGGGAGCAAACGTTACGGTGGGACACCGGGCGGTGGTTCACGGCGCCACGCTGGAGAATGGCGCGCTGATTGGCATTGGGGCAGTGGTGCTCAACAAGGCGCGCATTGGCCAAAATGCTGTTATCGGTGCGGGCGCTTTAGTGCCGCCGGGAACAGAAATTCCAGCGGGCATGTTAGCGCTAGGAGTTCCTGCCCGCGTGGTGAGGACGGTAGCAGCGCCAGAAAACGCGGGCCGCTACCAGGCGCTGGCCGAACGTTACCGCCGGGAGCTGCAGCAGTTGGGAAGAACCCCCCGATACCAGCTCACCCTGCGCGGGCAAGACGCGCTCGACCCGTTCAGCGATTTGAACCACCAGATGAAGCGCGGCAAGCCCAGCCTGTTGGCCTCGCTACGGCTCTTACTGGAGGGAGCGCCGGAAAAACTGGACCCCGAAAACTTGCACCTCTTGGAGCGGGAAGGACTGGTCCGGCCTAGCTCCGAACACTAAGGCCAGCGCAAGGTGTTGTTGGTAAATTCGCCGGGAAAGGCTTGGTGTGCGAACACCGGGTCGGTGGTTTTGTTGGCGAAGCCAGTGGCCATGCTTTTTCCCGGGATCATGCCAGTCTCGGCGCCGTCTTCAATGAATACGGCGTGGACGGAAATGTGGTAGCAGGCATTCTGGCTGAAAGGTTCCGTGAACGCCAGCTGGCTATGCTTCCCGCCCTCGAGGTCTGGCGGCAGGGCATCAACCCGGCCCGCCCCCAACGGGACTCAGGGTACTGCACCATGGCGCAAGGTTGGCGTTTTCAGCCCACCCTGGTTTGGGGGGGAAACCGCATCAAGTTCTCGGTCGATGGTACGTAGACCGAAAGCAGCACCGCGTGTCCCTCGAGTTCGAGCCCTTCTCCCGCGCCGACCAAGAACGTTTCGCCAAGCTCCAGGTTCTGCCCTTCCCGCTGGCACTGGCCTGAGACAAAGGAAACCAACAAGAAGCTCTCGGTTGGGGCTTCCAGCCTGCGCGCACCCGAAAACACATGCCTGGAAAGCACAAAGTGCTCCGAGGCCAGCAGGACTTCGCCGTCGGGCGCGGGCCTTGGCATGGGGCTGGGCTTCAGAGTGGCGGTCTCGAGGCCTTTCTCCAGCTGCAACTCGCGCCCTCTTCCGTAGTCGTACAAGCGGTAGGTCAGGTCGGAGCGCTGCTGCACTTCGTAGAGCAAAAGACCCGGGCCGATGGC
>JAMCQK010000090.1 GCA_023382135.1 Deinococcus sp. | reverse complement strand
CCCGCCACGTGCAGCGCCACCGAGACCGAGATCAGCGAAAAGGCGTGCCCATGGTTGTGCAGCGCCAGCGAGGTCATGGCCATGATCATGGCCATCTGCCCCTGGGCGGCCACGCCCGCCGCAATACCCGCCCTGCGCGCGACAGCATTTTGTGAGACGGTCTTCTGGCCGGGAGAAATATATGGAGTTTTCGCCAGGGTGGGGTAGTAGGCCTCGAGGTCTAAAGCAATCTCCCTGGGGTCTGGCCGGACCGCGAACAAGAGCCCAAAGCTAGGCGCAATTAGCAATGGCACCATGAACCAAGCAAGCGCCAGCGCCGAAACTCCAGTTGCAGGCGACAGCCGCTCCGCGAAATTCACCAGCAACGGCGAGAGGCCCGCTCCCAGCAGGGAACCCATCAGTACCAAGCTGATCCCTTCGCTCCTGCGGCTGGTGGGGTACATGTCCGCGGCCGCAACCCTAAGCTGCTGCGAGGCACCCACCCCGGCCCCGAACACCAGCATCCCCAAGCCAAAAAGCCACAGCGATTTTAGCAGCGTGGCTTCGCCGGTTATCAGTGCGCCCGCAAGCGCCAGCCACAGCCCCAGGTAAAGCCCCACCTTTCTTCCCCTGGCGTCGGTGAGGCGGCCTACCGGGTACGCCACCAGCATGCGCGCAAACCCCAGCAGGCTGGTGGCCGCGCCCGAAAGGGTGGAGGAGCCGGTGAGCATCACCACCTGCACCGCACCCAGCGAAGGCACCAGCTGCATGCCCGTGCCCACAATGGCTTGTGCCAGCGCCAGCAGCAGGGTGTTGCGCCGGACTACCGCGGGGATGGGAATATCGGTCTCTGGTGCTTCGGTCTTGGCTGCCACTATTTCTCCTCAAGGGTTGCTGTTCATTATCCGGTCCAGGAACCTGGCGGTGGTGTCGGCAATCTGTCTCCATCCTTCTTGTTGATCCAGTGTGGCCTCACCATCTCCTGGCCGGGGCCCGTAGTCACCAAATCCCGCGTGATTCAAGCCTTTAAGCCGGACCAGGCGGGCGCCGGACGGGAGTTTTTTCCGCGCCTGTTCCACGCTTTGGGCGCTAACCAGCCCATCGTTGCCAGCCAGAACCACCAGCGTATCAAGCGTTCTGGCCGACAAATCGGCCTGCGGATAAGAAGCCCAGAGCACCAGGCCGCGGACCTTTTTCTCGGAAAGCGCATAGTTGCTGGCGGCAACCCCGCCCAGGCTGTGGCCGCCGGCCGCCCAGGAGATGCCAGGATGCAAAGCCAAAACCTCCGCCGCCTTGTTCTGCTTGGTAGTGGCCAGGTTAAACGGGGCCCACAACAACGCGACCAGATAACCGCGGGCCGCAACCTGGTTGAGCACGGGAGCATAGGCGCGGTGGTCTACCCGGGCTCCGGGGTAAAAGACCAACCCCCCTTTGATTTTTCCCTTGGGCGCAAACTCTATGCCATAAGGCTTGAGCGCCACGCTTACGCTCTCGGTGCTGGCGAGGGCGGCCAGGGCAGCCTGGCCAGCGGGCATTGGCTTAAGCGCCCGCCACACCAAAAAAGTGGTCCCGGCGGCCAAGAGCAGCATGAGACCAAAGAAAAAGCCCCAGAAGCTTCGCACCTCGTAAGAATAACCTTTAGCAGCGGTAGAGTCCGGTTCCCCAAAAACCTTTGTTTAGCTGGCTGCTCCCAGCACCCCCGCCAGGGCGGCTTGATTTTTTGGCCAAAATGGTATTCTAAGCCAGAGATGCCGAAAGAAGTTTTCGAGGAGCGCGAGCTTATCCTTGAGATTTTCCCTGGTACCTCCCCTAGACTTTTGCCCCTGGGAGAGGTGTTGTATTACCGAGACCTCGAGGGCCGGGTCCACATCACCGAGGAACCTCATCATCTGGTGCTCGAGCCGCTGGAGGCCGCGCCCGCCTACGCCCC
Organism: Deinococcus sp.; assembly: GCA_023382135.1. GTDB lineage: Bacteria > Deinococcota > Deinococci > Deinococcales > Thermaceae > JAMCQK01. The sequence goes on along the minus strand of JAMCQK010000090.1, from coordinate 18,489 downwards.
GGTCATCTGCGAGGCCTGCCTGCGTCAGCTTTCCAGGCAGGAGGCGCGCTTTTTCCGCTTCGAGGTGGGTGTGGGTGAAGGCCACTACCGCTATCTGTCTTTCTGCCACGATACCCGCCAGTGCGCCAGCCTGGCCCTCCCGGAGCGTTTGAGGGAAATCCTGCTACGGGCTATAATGCCCTAGCCTTGGTAGGGGTATCCGCTGGGGCGAATGTTTTCGGCCTCACTGGCCCCAGAGCCTGCTGGGGCCAAACATCTGCGGGAATTTCAGCCAGGAGTCTTGGAGGATGCATGCCACGTGAAGTAAAACTCACCCGCTCCGGCCATGAACGGCTGGTAAAAGAACTGCAGCAAGAGCGCGAGCGCTTGCAGGACGCCACCCGGATACTGCAGGAACTCATGGAGTCTTCCGATGACTACGACGACTCCGGACTGGAGGACGCCAAGCGCGAGAAAGCCCGTATTGAGGCCCGCATCGACAACCTCGAGGACACCCTTTCGCGCGCAACCATCATTGAAGAAGAAGGAAAGGCCAATATCGTCTCTCTGGGCGCCATCGTGACGCTCAAAGAGGCCAAGAGCGGCAACGAGCTCAAAGTGCAGGTGGTTTCTCCCGCCGAGGCCAGCGTGTTGGAAAAGCCCATGAAAATCTCCGACGAGTCCCCCATGGGCCGGACTTTGCTGGGCCGCAAAAAGGGCGAAAAGGTTTTGCTCGAGACCCCCAAAGGCAAGAAGGAATTTATCCTGGCCGCAATCAAACACTGATGATGCTCCCAAGGCCGAAAGGTGGAGGCCAACTGATTCTTTAGGGCCTTGGGCCTTTAACCATCTCTTATGCCCGAACATAGCGATCAAACCTTGCAACGCCTGGCCAATCTCGACGCGCTGGCCGAGGCGGGTTTTGAACGGTACCCTTACCAGTACCCGGTCAGCCACAGCGCAAAGGCCGTGCTCGAGGCCCACCGCGGTGCGGCGGCGGAACAAGACTGGCCCGGCCAGCTTATTTCGCTTGCGGGCAGGCTCATGGCCATCCGCCGTATGGGGAAGGTCAGTTTCGGGCACCTGCAGGACGGCAGCGCCAAGATCCAGGTTTATTTCTCCCGCGATCTCACCGAACAGTACGAAGCACTCAAAAAGCTCGACGTGGGAGATATCATCGGGGTTTTGGGAACCGCCTTCACCACCAAGACCGGGGAAATTACCCTAAAAGTTGCCAGTTGGAAGCCCTTGGTCAAGTCCTTGCACCCGCTTCCCGACAAGTGGCATGGCATCAAAGAGAAAGAAGTTCGCTATCGCCAGCGCTACCTGGACCTTATCCAAAGCCCGGCTGTACGCGAGGTCTTCCGCACCCGCTCGAAAATAGTCAGCTACATTCGGCGCTTCTTGGAAGGCGAAGCATTCTTGGAAGTGGAGACGCCCGTTATCCAGACCATCGCCGGCGGCACCGAGGCCAGGCCCTTTCAGACCCACCATAACGCCCTCTCCAGCGACTTCTTTCTGCGAATCGCCTTGGAACTTCACCTCAAACGGCTCTTGGTGGGCGGTTTCGAGAAAGTCTTCGAGATTGGCCGGGTCTTCCGCAACGAGGGCATAGACCACAACCACAACCCGGAGTTCACTATGCTGGAAGCCTACTGGGCCTACGCGGACTACGCCCAGATGGCGGAACTGGTCGAACGCATGGTTTCTTCCATGGTCAAGGAATTTACCGGCGGTTACCACATCAACTTCCAGGGCCGTGATATAGACTTCAACCCGCCTTTCAAGCGCATCGACTACACCGAGTCGCTCAGGGCCAAGGCGGCGCTGGACTTTGACCCGCTCGAGGTTGAAAGGCTGCGGCTTTGGTCGGACGCCAAGCACCCTGAATTCAAGGACGTGCCCACCTACAAGCTTTTGGACAAGCTTTTCGGCGTATACGTCGAGCCGGATCTGATCCAACCAACCTTTGTGCTGGACTTTCCTCTTGCCATCAGCCCGCTGGCCAAGAAGCACCGCGGCAAGCCGGGCCTGACCGAGCGCTGGGACTTCTTTATCGCGGGCATGGAGATTGCCCCCGCCTATTCCGAGCTCAACGACGCGCTTGACCAGCGCGAACGCTTTGAGGAGCAGGTGCGGCGGCGGGCGGCGGGCGATGCAGAAGAACCCGAACAAGACGAGGACTTTTTGACCGCGCTGGAATACGGGATGCCACCCGCTGCCGGGCTGGGCTTTGGCATCGACCGCTTCACCATGATCCTCACCAACCAGGAAAGCATCCGCGATGTCATCTTGTTCCCCCTGCTCAAACCACGCAAGCCGGGTCAGGAAGAAGCGGAAGAGCCTTGCTGAGGATGCAACAAGGCCAAGCAGCTCTTGCCTTCTGTAAGCAGTTTCTGAGCTAGATACAATGAAGCCATGAAAGCTGTTCCCGCCGCCAGACTGAGCTTGATAGCCGGCCTAGTGGTTTTTGGGCTTAAATGGCTCGCCTTTAAACTCACCGGCTCGGCGGCGCTCTACTCGGACGCCCTGGAGTCGGTGGTGAATATCGTGGCCGCGCTGGCGGCGCTGTATGCGGTATCCATTTCGCGCCGCCCTCCGGATTTCAACCATCCTTTTGGGCACACTAAAGCCGAGTACTTTTCGGCGGTCATCGAGGGTGTGCTGGTAGTTTTAGCCGCACTGACTATTGTCGCCGAGGCGTCCCAAAAGCTCGCCAGCCCCCAGGCGATATCCAACCTCGGGACCGCCGCCGTTATCTCTTTGGGAGCAAGCGCTTTGAACGCCGGCCTGGTCTTTTTTCTTATCCGCCTGGGCCGGACCGCCAGGTCTCCGGCACTGGTTGCCGACGGCCAACATATCTTTTCCGATGTGCTTACGTCGGTTGGTGTCTGGGTAGGCATGGGGCTGGCCTGGGCCACCGGCTACTGGATACTCGACCCGCTCCTAGCGCTGGCTGTGGCGGCCAACATTCTTCGGGTAGGATGGAAGCTTGTCCGGGAGTCGGTTGGCGGGCTGATGGACGAGGCGGTTCCCGAGCATGAACGCGAAAACATTTTCAGGCTGGTCGAGAGCGAGGCCGGTTTGTTGCGTGAGCAGGGAAAGATCCTGGAGATTCACGACTTCAAGACCCGCCGGGCGGGGCCGCGTACCTTTGCGGAATTTCACCTGGTGGTGCCCGGGGTGATGTTGGTGGAGGAGGCGCACCACATCTGCGACCTGATTGAAGAAAAGCTGGAACGCGCCAACCTGGGCGTGGAGCTCACTATTCACGTTGAGCCGCACAACAAGGCCAAGCACCGCACCTTTCAGATGCGCTAGCGGTCAGGCGTACTCGAGGTTCAAGACTTTGTAGACTTGCGTGGCTTTGGTGTTCTTGAGCTCCACCACATCGCCCACCTTGCGGCCCAGCAAAGCCCGGCCCATGGGGGACTCGTCGGAAATTCTGCCTTTGAACATATCCGCCTCGTGGCTGCCAACAATGGTAATGTCCATCCGCTTGCCGGCGGCGTCCAAAGCCACCTTCACCCCAAGCGTTACCGCTGTGGGAACACCGTTCCCCGAGGCAACCTCCACCGCGCGCGCGAGAATGTCCTCCAGCTCGGAAATGCGGCTGTTGTTATGCCACATGGCCCGCCGTGCTTCGTCGTACCCCGCGTTCTCGCGCAAGTCTCCTTCGGAAATTGCCCGGCCCATCTCCTCGGCAATCTGTTCAATCTTGACAGTCTTGAGGTGGTTGAGCTCGTCTTGCAGCTTCTTCTTTCCTTCAGCGGTCAAGAAGACTGGTTTTTTCTCCGACATCGAACCCCTCCAAAAACGCAAAAAACTCTACCGGCCCGATGGGCCAGCAAGTCTTAGTATAGCTCAATTTCCGGCGTTTTAGGGCGCGGTTAGTCTGGTACGCGGGCTTATGTGCCGCTTGAACTGGTTATTGGGCGCTCTGCCCCAGGGCTGATATCGGCTGCCAGATTAGGCGGGTGCTTTTGCCCGTTGCGCCGCGGTATGCATGGGGTGTTCCTGATCGTCCCGCGAACAGTTGCCGAATCAGATCGTTCATAGGACCGGCACCCACCATCCTTTGAGCCTCTCCGCGATCCGTTCCGTCTGGCCGCCGGGTGTGATGTGGGCACGTAGGATGGCGTTGCTGGCGCATCTTCGCTGCACCGGATCCCGTCACATGCGCCATGATTCGTTTCCCGGTTTGGCCGACCAACCTGTCGTCGCCGCCCCGGGCGCACGGCCGTGCGCCCCTACAAACAGACCACCGTCAACAATCACCACGATTCCATGCTCATGATTGGGCATCACCACAAATGCATCTAATAAAATCTCGTACCGGATTTTGCCGGAACGCGACCATTCCTCGCGCACAATCTCGCCGTATTCATTCAACCGCATTCCCCCCGTCCACTGCCTCGCCGAACAGGCAGACGCGATCCTTCGTACAGATGGTTACGAAATACGCACCAGCCTGAGAATAATCGTATCCCTGCAGGCGAAGGGTACGACGACGGTTATGGTTCGGATCAGCATTCATCATTCCGTAGGAACAACCACCATGGCGCCCGCCGTAGGGGTCACAGTGGCGCACGCCTGTATCTGTAGCTCGGTTGGCTGCGCCGGGTTGGGTAGCGTCCAAGTTTTCAACTCAAAATCCCTCATTGCTTCTCGTCGGCTCGAAACTTGCATGCTGCATTTTCCAGCGCATCAGCAATCTGCGCATGCGCTCTTACAAACCGACCCAAGAGAATGAAGCCGTAAATAACGACCCCAATGATGCCACCAATATAAACCAGAAGGATAAAAACTGGAGTATGGTTATATTCATATCTAGCCTTTCTTTTTGTGGCTTGATTTTACGACTTTATATCACCCAACGCCTGAATTGGCCGGCGCTGTAAACATCGAAATCTAAAAAAGATGCTAATTGCGCGTCCCGTCCAATGAGTTGTGATGGCACCCCCTCGCACACAAGCCCCGGAAGCTTGTCCTATGCTTCGAGCTTGGCCACCATCGTGATCTTCGCATTCAACAGCCGTGATACCGGGCATCCGGCTTTGGCATTGTTAGCTGCCGTTTCAAATGCCTGCTGATCTGCCCCGGGGATTTTTGCTGTGACGTCTAAATGTACTGCTGTGATAGTAAATCCAGCATCTGTTTTCTCAAGCGTGACAGCCGCTGTTGTCTTAATGCTCTCCGCTGTCAGGCCAGCATTGCCCAGTTGGCCGGAAAGAGCCATCGAGAAACAGCCTGCGTGAGCAGCAGCAATCAATTCTTCGGGGTTGGTGCCCCTGCCTTCCTCAAAGCGAGTGCTGAACGAGTATTGAGCATCAGAGAGAACACCGCTGTCGGTCGAGATTGTTCCTCGTCCGTCTTTGAGACCACCTTTCCAAACGGCTGAAGCTTTACGTTTCATGATTTCCTCCTGTACGGAAATTATCGTCTTACTGATTCAAGATAGCCATCTAACGGTTGAGCTTGTGTATGGTGCGCATGCACACCGCTTTCCCAAGCCTACTAACCTCCCAGTCCGGCAGTGAAGAAGTAGGTCCCGCCGGGGAGGGGAGCGGCGGCAATTGGGCACAGGTTAGGGCTAATTATATAAGAACAGTGTGGTGCGCGGAGCGTACCCTGCATCTGCTTGATAACGCTCATTGGGTACGGCAACTAGTTACTAGAGATTTGCGGCCAATTCACGCGTGAGATCGGCAGCTGGCACCTCCTTGCATCCGCTCGCATTCTGGCCTGACCACAGAGGCGAGAAATCACCGCTGCCGTGGCTTTCGGCTTTAGCGCGTAAGGGAGCGATGGCAGAGGTGGCTAACGGAAAGGCGGGCGTAGCCGTGCACATGGGGCCAAGCTCATTCATGATGCGATTAACGATGCCGCGCGCGGGTCGACCGGTAAAAATGTTTGTCAGCGCGGTGTGGCGGGCGGCCTCACTTTTCAGCGCGGCGCGATGCACTGCGCTTGTGGTGGACTCTGGGCAAAGCATATAAGCCGTGCCAATCTGTACCCCTGCTGCGCCGAGCGTCATGGCAGCGGCAACGCCTCTCGAATCCGCAATGCCACCGGCGGCAATGACCGGGACCTTCACCGCCTGCACAACTTGCGGCAATAGTGCAAACGTTCCAACCTGGGTATTGAGGTCGTCCGACAAGAAAATGCCGCGGTGTCCGCCTGCCTCGAGGCCTTGCGCGATAATGGCATCGACTCCTTGCGCTTCGAGCCAACGCGCCTCTTCAACGGTGGTCGCCGAAGATACAATCTTTGAGCCCCAAGTTCGCACTCGGGCCAGCAAGTCGGCCGATGGCAAACCAAAATGAAAGCTGACTACGGCGGGCTTGAATTCGCTTAGCACATCGGCTGCTTTGGAACTGAATGGCGCGCGCCCCGGCCCGGCGGGGATGGTGTCTACATCGATCCCATACTCTTTGTAATACGGCGAAAGCGCTGCTCGCCAGACCGCTTCGCGCTCGGCACTGGGTGTGGGTGCGGCGTGGCAAAAGAAGTTAACGTTGAACGGCTTGGTGGTTTGCGTCCTAATCGCCACCAGTTCATTACGCAACGCGTCAAGGCTAAGCATGGCACAAGGGAGTGAGCCCAGCCCGCCAGCATTGGACACTGCCACCGCTAGCGCGCTGCCTTGCACTCCTGCCATAGGTGCCTGAATGATAGGTAGCTCAATACCGAGTAATTTTTGCAGGGTCATCATCCGACCTCCAATCTGCCTACTCTCGTGGCAAAGTCGTTTCGATACTTTGCTTTATCGGGTGCGCCAGGCCCTAGCGGCCCTTCGCGCTAACTAGCTGCTACAGCACCGTACACTTTAGTAAAACTATATGCTGCCCATACGGCCAAACCGTTGCGCGATCAGAATCTGCCGCCACCCAGAAAGTATTCATCCAAAGCTTCTCCTTTTCTGAATGTAGCCCGCTGGCCCTTGATCGTAAATATTCTACTCTTTTACACTTTGGAAAACAACCACGCTCCCAGGCCGCCCAACGGCGTGCATCACCCGCATTACCGAAGCGGAGGCAACGCCGGCAGCGCCCATGTGTTGGGCGGCGCTATACATGCAAAGACGCCTGCCCCATTTGTGTTCTTAGCGAGTTTTCTGTTCTATCGGGCGCACTCCTGAATGAACGCTTCCAAAAGTGTGTTGAACTGCCCAGGTTGTTCCCAGTGTGGGGCATGGCCAGCGTCAGGAATGGTTTGGACCTCATTGCGCCAGAGCGTCGGCATGGTCAAGGCCCGGATGTATGTCGCGTTTACCAACTGTTCTTGCTCACCATGCAGAACCGCGAGCGGTACAGTGAGATGAGCAGCAACTTCGATTTCATCTCGGTAGCCGTTCGGTCTGATGCTGCTCGCCAACCCTGACCGTGCTTGTCCATCCGTGCGCCGAAGGTCGGCTTTGAAAGTCTCAGGGATGTAGGGGGTGTTCGGCTTGAAGAAAGCCGTCGCATAAGCGTCCATTTCAGTTTCGGTCAGTTCAGCCTTGAAGGAGGCTGCCATAGCCGGATGGGGCAAAAAGGCCTCTGCCATCGCGGGCGGAAAGGCTAGCGGGGGTGTGCCGAAAATCATAAATCCAGCTGCTTTGGGAAGTTGGGCGCTGGCTTCGAGGACGATATGCCCGCCTAAACTCCAGCCCACGAACACCGCGTCGTTCAACCCAAGTTGCTCAGCCAACCCTATCACGATACTCGCATAACCTGGCAAGGTATACAGGGATTGCGGCTCGATGGCTGGTTGAGATTGACCGTGACCTGGCAAGTCTATTGCTACAAGCCGATGTTTTTTCCCTAGCGGGCTTTCGAGTTGATGCCGAAATGATAGCCCGGATGAGGAATTGCCGTGCACAAGAAGGGCGGCTCGACCTGTTCCGGTACTTTCGTAAAAAGTGATTGTATGTGAGTTGATTTGTACGGTTTGTTTTTGCATGGTTGATTGCCTCCTGTCGATTGATGAGAATTGCTTGCTAGTGTGCAGGGTGCGCTTGCGTACCGCTTTCCCAAGCCTACTCCCCCCCCAGTCCGGCAGTGAAGAAGTAGGTGCCGCCGGGGAGGGGAGCGGCGGTAATCGGGCATAGGTTAGGCAAATTATAAGGAATGGAAGGGTGTGCGGAGCGCACTACATCTGCCGCGGAGCGAAATGACGTAGCGGCGGCCAGGTAGCATGCAGCGCTGGGTGGCGTTTTGCCGTGATTTACAGGACGCCGATGCACAGAGACAGGCATGGTGTTAGCTTGCTACAGCAACCTGTCTTCTTCTACCGGAATATTCAGCGTCCATCGCGAGCCAACTCTAACTGTCTCGCCATACTGAACCATCTTTGTCCAGGTGGTTTTATCCCACTTGTCTAGAACGAAGTATCTCTCCTTGAAAACAACCACTAACCTTTGGTTGTCCACGAAATGGTTGTAGAAATCTTCTTTCATACTGGCTGCCAGCTTTGCGGCGAATGTCTCCATGTCACTCGCTGGAATGCGAACTAGGCGGCGGCTCCAGATCGGATACGGGTCATCAGGCGGCGCTTGAATATCCGATTCTTGAAGCACAGTCACACCTTGCATAATGCTCTCATCGCTTAGGCTTTCTAAAATGATGACACCCAGGAAATCGCTAGCCATTTTTGTTTTCTCCCTTGAAGCGATTAGCACTACGGCTAGCCCCACTTTACCAATCTGTTTGCAAGATTTTTCTATTCGAACTTGAGACCGGATGATTCTTGGGAAGCAACACCTATTTGTTGTCCCGGGCCTTGGCCGCCAAGGCGCGTCCGGTTGGGGTGTCCGCCAAGCCGCCCTCGCCTGTCTCGCGCAGTTCCAGCGGCAGCAGACGGCCAATCCCCGCCATTGCAAGGATTACCTCGTCGGGCGGAATCACGCTCCGTATGCCCGCCAGCGCTTGCTCGGCCGAGGTAACGGCGTGAACCGAGTAGAAACCATTTCGCATCACGCAGGGAACTTCCACAAAGCCACCCACCGGATCACAAACCAGGCCAAGCGTGTTCTGGAGCGCTAATGCGGCGGCGTGGACACAGGCTTCCGGGGTTCCCCCCAGCAGTTCCGTCACCGCGGCCGCGGCCATTGCGGCGGAGGAGCCGATCTCGTTCTGGCAGCCGCCGCTGGAGCCCGCAATGTAAATCTGCCGGCTGATAATTTTGCCAATGCCCGCGGCAAGCACCAGGGGCATCAGCAATTTTTCATCCGGAATATGCAGGTGATCCGCCACCCCGATGAGCGCGCCGGGAACGGTTCCCGCCGAACCCGCCGTGGGGGCGGCAACAATACGGCCCATGCGGGCGTTTTCCTCGTTTACCGCCATGGCGTAAGCCTGTACGCGCCGGGTAAGGGGAGAGGAGAGGAGATCCGGCGCCTCCCAGAGGGTCTTGGCGTTCCAGCCCACCATTCCGGCAACGCTGGGGGCGCTGTTCTTGAGCCCTTGCTGGATGGAAGCACGCATCACTGCAAGGCGTTCGGCCATGGTGGCCAGAACGGTGGCGCGCGGCTGGCCGGTTTCCTCTAGGTCTTCTTTTAGCAGATGCTCGGAAGCAAGGCCGCCGAGCTGCGCGAGAGCATTCAGGGTTAGAGGCATACTTTGATTGGCTACATCATTACATGTATTGCTGGGGCATGCCAGGGCGTGAGAGCTAGCTGGCTAGTCCATCACCTGGGGCAACAAGCGCACCCATAGAATGTAGTGCAGCGAAGCCAGATACTTGAGTGAGATCTCCGAGAGCGGTTTGTCTATCTCGATACTCATCATGGCTTCTTCGCCGCGCTTCTGGCGGGCGCAGGAAAGGTAGGCAATGTTTACCTCGTCGTCGGCGATCACGCGGGCCACCCGGGCAATGACGCCTGGGGTATCCACGTTCCGGATCAGCAGTGTGGGGGCGGAGCCGGTAACGCGCACCTCGAAGCCTTCGATGTTCCAGATTTTGACAACGCCGCCACCCAGGCTGCTGCCGGTTACCTGGACGCGTTCGCTATGGTTTTCCAGTGTTATGCGCACCGTGTTTGGGTGGACGTCGCCCAGCTCCAGGTTTTTGAATTCGATTCCCATGCCCTGGCTCTTGGCGAGCTCGAGCGCCTGGGGGAGCCTTGGGTCGTCCGGCTTCATGCCTAAAACTCCAGCAGCCAGCGCCAGATGGGTGCCGTGCCCGTGGCCGGTTTTGGCGAAGGAGCCATGAAGCCCGAACTCCACGCGCTTGGGTGGTTCTTCCAATGTGTGTAGCGCCAGGAAAGCCAGGCGGCAGGCTCCGGCGGTGTGGCTGGAGGAAGGACCCACCATCACTGGGCCGATCATATCAAGCAGGCTCACGTGATTAGTCTGCGCTTTTGAATCCTGGTTGGCAAGCGGCATGACCACAGGGAACCCCGGCCTTTGCTAAAGAACCCAATAATCCGCTGGCGGTAGAATAAAGCCATGCGAATTCTTGCACTGCTTTGGCTCTTTGCTTACGCTTCCGGGCAGAGCCTGACAGTTCCTCCTACGGGAATACCTGGACAGCCGCTGGAGATCAAAGGGCAGGGGTTTCCGCCTGGTTCGTATGTCTTGGAGCTTTTTAGCCCGGTGGCAAGCGAGAACATCTCGGTGCTGGCGCCCAAAGGCGAGTTCAGAGTTAGCTATACCCCCAAGTCTTCGGGCAAGTACGGCCTGAAACTTAAATTCGACAACCGGGTTTTAGAAAACAGCTTCTTGGTGGGCGTTCTCGGGGCACCCCGCCTTGAGGCAGATGGGCTGCATATCGGCGACTGGCGTCTTCCGCTCAAAGGAAGCTGGCTTGGACCACTGGTGGTGGGGAGCCGCACGTTCATTGCGCAAGGCCCGCTAATTTTAGAGATCGATCTTTTACAGCCAAGAGTGATTAACCGCCACTATCCGCCTTTGGAAGTGGTTTCGCTGGAAAAAGACCCTGCCAGTCTGGTTCCAACCGCTTTGCTGGCAGGCTCGCGCAGGCTTTCGCTCAACCAGTTCTCCGGTCTTCCTTACGAGGGCAGGTGGGAGAGCCTAAGCGTGTTGCGGGACTACGAGGATTACCTGCTGGCAGAGAACGCGCTGGCACTTGACCAGAGTCCTAAAATTGACCGGCCTTACTGGTACTTTTTAGTCCAGGACCCTAACAAGCTTGTGCCTGCCGACCTGGAGGCCTTTGGCAAAGATCTTCTCAAGAGAGGACACCGGCCCGAGCTTGCCTGGGGTGACGGGGTCATGCGCTATCTGAAAGCCTGGGTAGAGAAGGTCCGCACCGCGCGCAAGGAGGGCCTCGAGGCCAGCCTTGCCTGGTCCGACACCCTGCTGGCGTACCTTCCCCAGTTTCCCGGTTCTATCGTTTTGTTCCGTGAACAGGCCCAGTGGCTGGACAACCAAGGCCGCCCGGATCTGGCGATGCGCTACCAGAAGGTAGCGGCGGAGCTCGCCTCCTGGCAGGTACCTTGGACGCCCACCGCGGCGCGCGACCTGGCGTTCGCGGCGTTCAGCCTGTATCTGGTGGTATTCCTTTACTTGTTGGTGTCGTACCTGCCGGCGCAAACACGCGAGCTTCGCAGGGCGGGCGGATGGCTTTTTTCCTGGTTCCTTCACCCCGGGCTCCGCATCCGCCATAGCGTGATGGCCTATGCCACCCTTACTGAAAGGCTCCAGCTCCTGTTGCTGGTGTTCATCGCGCTGGCCTCTTTTTTGATCTTTAGTTTTAGCCGCAAAGCCGAGGCCACCATGGCGGATGAAGCCTTTTCACGCGGCACCCTGCGTTCTACGGCGGCAGAGCATGCGCTCAGAAATTTGCCGCAGTCTTCCGGCGTTAAGGGGCTTTTGGGTTACTCTCTGGCGCTGGAAAACCCCGCCGCCGCCCGCCAGCTTCTGGCCGCGGCTCCCCGTTGGCCGGTCAACCTGGTAAATCTGGGCACACCCCAGGCCATGGACGATGCCCAAAAACTGGCCCCGCGCGCGGGGGTGGTGCTCGAGGCCAGTGGCCTGGGTGGAGATTTTTATAGCGGGGTTTACCGCTCGGCGGGTATCAAGCGCGAGGCGGTTCCCACCCCGCGTTCACAGTGGCTTGCCTTTCACGTTTCCGGCCTGGAGGAATTAGCCAAGGACCCCTTAAAAACTTGGCTCAGCCTGCCGGTTTTCACCGCGCCCTGGCAGGCCTGGGTAAGCGCAGTGTTTATTCTGCTGCTGTTGCTCAACCATCTGGCCTCGATATTTTTAGTGAGGCCAAAGGCGGCTGCCAACTTTTTGGCATGGCGGCGCGGGATGGCGCTCTTGTTCCCGGGAAGCCTGTGGTACGGACAAGGTTGGGGGGTAGTTTTGCTGCTTGTGTGCCTGGCGGGTGTTGGGCTGCTCAGAACTTCGCAGGCACTGGGGCTGTTTTTGCTGTCGGCCTCGCTCTTGGTTCACCTGAGCCTGTGGCTTTTTTCCGCTGAAAGGCCGGGCAAAGCCGCATGATTATTCCCCCGCTGCCAACGCCGTTTGACGCCAAGGGAAACCTGGATGCCGCGGCCTTCGCGGAGCTCGCCCAGGCGCTTGAGCCCCAGGTGGACGGGCTGCTTTTTTATGGCTCCAATGGGGAGGGCGTTCACCTATCGAATACAGAGCGCGAGAAGGGTCTAAAGGCCCAGCAGCCCAGCAAGCCCTGCGGCATGGGGTTGATGGAGGAGACCATTCCAGCGGGCCTCGAGGCCCTTGCCCAAGCCAACATGGTGGCTGCCCGCTATGTTCTGGTTACGCCGCCCCGCTATTACAATGCCAATCTAAGTGCGGAAGGGCTTGCCAGCTACTACACGGTACTGGCCGGCGCCGCTGGCCCGGAGGTCTGGCTCTACCACGTGCCGCAAAACACCAAGGCGGAGCTGCCCCTTCCGCTGGTTGCCGAGCTTGCCAAGCACCCCCGCATAACCGGCCTCAAAGATTCCAGCGGTGAGCTTTCGCGGATGGCTTTTTATCGGGCGGCGGGGGTGGGCCTCGAGGTCTTTACCGGACACGCCCCCACGTTTTTGGGGTCTCTGGCGCTGGGCGCTAAAGGCGGCATTCTGGCGGCGGCTAACCTGGCTCCCAAGGGTTACCGTGCAATTCTTTCCGCCTGGAAAGAGGGCAATAGCTCCGAGGCTCTGCGCCTCCACTGCCAACTTGAACCCCTGGGACGGATTCTGGCTCAAGGCGGCTTTGTGCTCTTGAAGCAGGCGCTACGTTACCTGGGTCTCCCGGGCGGCTACCCGCGGCCACCGTACCCCCACGAAAGCCCGCACTGGGCAGGTTTTAGGCCGGTCCTCGACAAGCTCAAGTATGACGGTCTGCTGGTAACAGGATAACCATGAAGCGTTTAGCGGTACTATCTCTCTTGCTTGCCCTGGCTGGCTGTGTGCCGGTGGCCCAACCGGAACCCCCAAAGATTGAGCTGCTTTCTTTCGAGCTCGTGCAACTCGACCCTTTTGCGGGCGCCGCCGACTTCAACCTGCGCCTCAAGCTCACCAATCCCAACGGCTTCCCGCTGCCGCTGCAGGAGAGCACCCTCACCGCCGAGCTAGCCGGCGCGGGGTTTGGCATGAACCTGTTCCCGCTGGATCTCGCGGCGGGCGCCTCGCGAGAGACCACCGCCAGGCTTTCGGTTCCGGTGGTACAAGGGGCCAGTGCGCTGGCGGTCCTGGTATCCGGAAAGCCAACCCGGTTCAGGCTCATGGGTGCAATGAACGCGCGCATCGGCCCGGCGGTAATTCCCATCGGCCCCTTTACCTTTGTGGACCGCGAAGTTTCGGTGGGCCAGCTTTTCCGCCTCCCCACCTTGCGCCTGGGAGAATTTAGGCTAGAGGGTCTTACCCTCAGGGCCTCTTTGGAAGTGCAGAACCCTTCGCCCATTGGATACTCGTTGCTTGGTCCCCTACGGCTCTCGATCGGCGGACGTAGCGTGGCAGAAGCCCGGTTCAATATGCGCGTGGCCCCTGCGGGCGTAAGCAGAGGCGAGGTGGCTTTCGGGCTGACCGGCTTTCCTGGAGTCGGTGCGGTGGTGGTCGAAGCCAACTTAGTTGCCAGCATCCCAGGCATTCTTCAGAGCCCAGTTGCCCAGATTCTTCAAGGCGGTTTGCGTTAAGAACGCTAGCCAGGCTGGCCAGGAGACTTTTTATGGTTTTAGGCAACATTCTTGTAACTACCGCCAACGAGCTTCCGGGGTACCGGATCACAAAACAACTTGGGGTTGTGCGGGGCCTTACGGTGCGGTCGAGAAGCGTTCTCGGAAATATTGGCGCCTCGATACAAAGCCTGTTTGGCGGGAATATCACGCTGTATACCCAGCTGGCGGAGAAAGCCCGGCAAGAAGCCTATGAACTTTTGTTAACCCACGCATCTCAGCTGGGGGCAAACGCCGTGATTGCCATGCGCTATGACGCCAACGAGATTTCCGATGGGATTACCGAGGTCCTGGCCTACGGAACTGCTGTGGTGGTGGAGCCCGACTATTCCCACAGATAGTTTGCAAAGGCGCCAGCGATGGTTGCTCGCCCATTCTGTTCTCGCTGGCTCAGAAACTCTGCACCCACCAGGACAAATAAAAACCCGGCTATCTCTTTGAGAGCAGCCGTTATATCCGGTATAGTCCAAGAAGCATCCAGCACACCGTGTAACAAGCGGCTAGAGTTGCGCCAAGTTACCCCCCTACCGCCTATGAGGGCCAGTGTGGCCACAATCTGGTTGTATGCGGGAATGTCTTTCGGGCATCTGCAGAAGAACAGCGCGCCGCACAAAGCAGATTTATGCGCGACCAGCCTGCGAGGTGTGGGAGAGAATTACCTCTAGGCACCGGGCCGATAGTCAAAGCTAAGTCGAAATGGGGGTGGTCCAGGTACGTTTAACCTTGCGTTCACTATGGGAGTGGTATACTAGAGCGTAAGGCGATGGAGCTCGCCTAAACCGCCGACAGGCTGATAGCTCCTACCCCTAGGGGTAGGAGCTATTGTTGTGCCCTACCCCAAGCAAGGAGGCGGGGCATGGAAAACACCTTGTTCACCGCGGCGCTCTGGTTGGGTTTGGCTCTCTTCGCTACGCTGCTTTCCATCTGGCTGCGCATTTCGGTAGCCCTAACCGAAATCGTGGTGGGCGTAGTGGCCCAGCTCCTGATTGGCGCCGCGTTAGGCTCGGAAGCCCTGGGGGCCAAGTCGGAGTGGGTTCGCTTTCTGGCTTCGGTGGGGGCAATGGTGCTCACCTTTCTTGCGGGGGCTGAGTTGGAGCCGGAAGCCTTCAGAAAAAGCTGGAAGGAGGCGCTTTCGATTGGCTTGGTGAGCTTTGCGGTTCCCTTATTTGGCGGGGTTTGGGCAGCCTGGGTCTTGCTGGGCTGGGAGCCGCGGGCCGCGTGGTTGGCCGGGGTAGCCCTCTCCACCACCAGCGTGGCTGTGGTCTACGCGGTGATGCTCGAGCTGGGGCTCAACAAAACACCCTTTGGCAAAGTCGTCCTGGCGGCCTGCTTTGTGACTGATCTGGGCACTGTGCTGGCTCTGGGCCTTCTCTTTGCCCCCTTCAGCGTACGCACCCTGCTCTTTACACTGGGGCTTGCGGCGGGGCTCTGGATACTGCTCCGGGTGACCAGCCCTTTCTTCAGGCGCTATGGGGGCAGAACTAGCGAGCTAGAAGCCAAGTACCTGCTCTTCGTCCTGTTTATGCTGGGGGGCTTGGCGGCGTGGAGCGGCTCAGAAGCGGTGCTGCCCGCCTACCTGATCGGCATGGCGTTGGCCGGAACCGTGGGCAAAGACCATGCCCTGATCCGCCGGTTGCGCACACTCACCTTTGGGCTGCTGACCCCCTTTTACTTCATCCGTGCCGGGTCGCTGGTACAGCTTCCCATGCTGATTTCGGGGTTCGGGGTCTTCCTGGTGCTTTTGCTGGCCAAGATGGCCGCCAAGTTTGTCGGCATCTACCCAGTGACCCACTTCTTCCGCTATCCCAAGGGCGAGGCCATGTATACCACGCTGCTGATGTCTACCGGCCTCACCTTCGGCACCATCTCGGCGCTCTACGGCTTGTCCCACGGAATCATTAACCAGGCCCAGTACTCCTTCCTGGTGGCGGCGGTGATCGCGAGCGCGGTGGTGCCTACCTGGATCGCCAACCGCTTCTTCCTGCCCCGGCGGCACCTGGAGCGGGTGGTCGGGGTGACGCAGCCGGAGGTGCAGGTATGACCCGCGTGATTGCGAACCAGAAAACAGACGCCGAAGGGCTTATCGTCAAGGCAGAAAGGCTAGGAAAGGCAGGTGAGGACAGTGTTTAGACGCCTATTGGTGGGTTACGACGGCTCGGAAACGGCGCGAAAGGCCATGCTGGCTGCGTTCGAACTAGCCCAGGCTTTTAGGGGAGAGGTGGTGGCGCTGGCAGTGGCCCGCCCTCCAGAGTTCGCCGAACTCGAAGGCGAAGTGAACTCGGCCCTGGAAGAAGCCAGGGGGACGCTGGCCGAAGCCTTTGGATGGGCCCGGAATGAAGCCCAGAAGCGGGGGGTCAACTTCAAGGCCCGCACCCAGGTGGGTCACCCCGCCGAAACCCTGGTGCGCCTGGCCGAGGAGGAGCACTTCGACCTCATCGTGCTGGGCCGGCGCGGTCTGACCCCGGTGCAGCGCTGGATGCTGGGCTCGGTGTCTGAGCGGGTGCTGCGCTACGCGCCCTGCGCGGTGATGGTGGTGCACTAGGAGAGCAGCACGGTGATAGAGATGCCCGAACCCCTATCGGAAGACGATCATGCACAACAGCGAGTATGACCTGCTGGAAGCCCTGGCTGAGCCCTATTGTTCCATCTGCTATATGGCTCGCCGAGCCGCGCGGGCTTACCTGGAGGGGGTCTTCGCCGATGGCATCAACGACCTTGTGGTACGCGACGACTGGCGGCGGCGCGGGGGGTTGTGCTCCCGGCACTGGCAAGAGGTGCGGGAACTAGATTCCCCTATGCTCTCGGCCACTATCCTGCTTCAGGACCTGCTCCCTAGCCGCTTGGCCTTCCTGCAAAAAGTGCTCTGGCGGCCCCCGGACTGCCCCGCCTGCGCTGTAGAGGCTAAGGCCGAGCTGCGCTACCTGAGCGCTCTCCAGCAAATCCCGCAGTGGCAGGTGGCGGCGGCCTGGGAGGTGGGAAAGGGTTTTCTGTGCCTGAAGCACCTGTCCCAGCTGCCTGACGGTTCCCTGCGAAGCCTTTTTTCCGGCCGCATAAAAGACTTGCTGAATGAACTGGCAGAGCTCGAACGCAAAAACGACTACCGCTACATCCACGAACCTATCGATAAGGAAGGTGATAGCTGGCTGCGGGCCATCCGTGCCCTGGGAGGCGAGGTATGAGTTGGTTTCACAGATCACTATCAAAGTCCGAAAATCGCCGTGAATTGGAAACCCTCAGGGCCAGCGTCGCCCGACTCGAGGCCGATCTCGACTTCTACCGCAAACAGAACGAACGTATCGCCCACGATGCTGCACCGGTTCTGCGGGAAAATGCAGTGCTGCGTTATGAACTTTACAAGTGCCAGAGCAACCGGCAGGTGCTGGAGTTTCATGTTCAGGGTTCGCGGGCTGAGGCTAACGCAGCCCTGGCGCTCTTGAACCGGCTGGCCCCTAGAGCGGTACCGGTGGGCGAGGCCTTGCTCGAGGCGGTGCTCTTGCTGGTGGCTGAGGCCCGTGCCCTGGGCATGGCCCGTCTGGAACTGGGGGTCCTGGAGGCTAAAGCCCAGGCCCTCTGGAAGGAAAGCAAGGGTACGTGTTGGAGTTTTGATGGTAGCCGCTGGCTGGCACTGCGTGCTGGCGGGTTACTGTACGCCCTCGAGCGGGAACGGGAAAAGCTGCTTCAGGCTGCTGAGAGCACCGCTGACGGGCTCAGCGCTTTCGCCCCAGGCTTGGCGGCCTTGAGCGAGAATGTAAGGCAGCTTGTCGCGGGGCTTGCGGCCTCACTGGCTGAGCCGGAGACGTGAACTGGCGAAGTCCCACTCCTGAGTTTGACCGTTGTGAGATTCGCAAAACTATGGTGGAAACCCGGTCCGCGTGCTGCTTCCTCTGGGGTCCTTGAGCGCAGGCCAGGGGGAGCAAAAACTCTGGTTCGCCAAACCAAAGCGCAAGACACTTTGAAGATTAGCGTGACTCAAGCTTGAATGCGTAAGGTAATAACTCGCCGAGTGTGTTGGTACTGGTTTGTCCGGAATCGGTGAGGCAGTGTATCCTCACCTCCGGAACGGCAAACTCTGAGAGCACCTGGCGACAACCGCCGCAGGGCGTGGGAGGTTTTTCACCCTTACCCATTACCCAAACTTCAGCGATTTCTTGCTCGCCCGCCGCCACCATGGCGCTTACCGCGCCTTGCTCAGCGCAGCGGGAGAGGGGATAGGCGGAGTTTTCCACGTTGACCCCGGCGTACAACTTTCCGCTCTTGGTCTTGATGATGGCCGCCACCGGAAAGCGCGAATAAGGCGCGTAGGAACGCCCTAGCAAGGCAACGAGCTGCTCAAAGATTTCCATTAGCCATTGACGGGTTTTTCTTCGGGCGGGTTCGAACGTG
>JAMCQK010000034.1 GCA_023382135.1 Deinococcus sp. | reverse complement strand
TGCCAAGTTCCAAGCACCGTATCCACTGTTTTTGATGAGCCGCATGGCGCCTTGGTAATACTCGGTAAACTTTTCCGCAGGCGGGTCGGCGCCGTAGAGCTCCGCCATCCGCTCGTCGTGGCTAAAGCGGATCACGGGAAGAGCTTTCTCAAGTTTTTGGCAAACGTAGTCTTGCCTGAATCCAGTAAGCCGCAGCGCAAATGTGCGGTTGCTATTGGCTTAAGTCCGTTACTGCCACGAGAGCCGAGCTGGCCTTATCTAATGAGCGTTCCTGCTCCCGCCAGCGCCTTGCGAATCGGCTCTTCCACCCTGGCATCGCCAAAAATCACCCGGCCCACGCCTCCCCGCACCGCTTCCACCGCGCCCAGCACTTTTTTCTTCATGCGCCCCTGTGCAACCGCCATGAACCTGGGGTCATCGATTTTGCTTGCGGGAATCTCGGGGATCAAACTGGATTCATCGGGGAAGCTTGCCAGCAGCCCAGGAATGTTGGACAAAAGCAGCAAGGCCTCAGCTCTGAACGAAGTTGCCACCATCGAGGCCGCAGTATCGCCATCGGTGTTGATGGCGTCTCCTTCATAGCTCACAGCGGGAGGGGTCAGTACTGGAAGGTATCCCGCATCCATCAGCAAAGCAAGCAAGCCGGTGTTTACTTTTTCCACCGAACCGGTGTAGTCGCCCCGGTGAACTTTGGTTTTCCCGTTCTCGATGTACTTCACCGCGTCTTTACGCCTGCCCTCAAAAACCCGCCCATCAATTCCCGAAAGCCCAACGGCGTTTACGCCTTCCTTTTGCAACAACTCCACCAGCCTTTTATTGACCAGGCCGCAGTACACCATCTCGAAAATCTCCAGCGTTTTTCTGTCGGTTAAGCGGCTGGTCATACCGCCAGGGTGGGTGAGGAACTGCGGCGGATGCCCCAGGGCTTCGGCAATATTGTTGGTTTCGGACGAGCCGCCGTGAACGATGATGAGCTTCTGGCCTTCCTTCCACAGCGAAGCTGCGTCCTCGGCAACAGCCTGGTAGTTGATGCCTTCTGAACCGCCGACCTTGACGACAATCACATGGTACTCCCTGGCGTTTAATCATAGACCCAAACGGAAAATTCGTGTCATTCCGGGCCGCGGGCGAGAAATCTCATTTTTGGTTTTATTGATGTTGAAGGGGAAAAGAGAGATCCCTCACTTCGTTCGGGATGACACGGACGGGTATTCGAGAAGGCAGGGGGGTTGTTCAGGATGACAGGCCCTGCCGTTGTCATCCTGAGCTGTAGGCGAAGGATCTCTCACTGCATACCCAAGCAGGCTTGGCTGCTGGTCCAGAGAAAGGCTTCTGCTGCCTGCCCGAGCAGCTCTCGTCTCTGAATCAGTGAGAGATCCCGAACCACAACTAGCCCTTCAGGCCTGTCTGCCCCAGGCAGGCTGAGCGCTGCACTCGGGATGACAGACCCCCTACCGTTGTCATTTCGCAACCACCTTGTCATTTCGAGCGAAGCGAGAAATCTCGCTTTTGGTCTTTACCGTCTTCAGAAGCAAAAGAGAGATTACTCCCCTTAACTTCGTTCAGGGCTACGGCCACTCAGGATGAAGGCAGACACCAGGAGAGCTACCTGGGAGTTCTAGCTATTCTCTTCATACAGACATTAGAGCTTATAGTTGTAAACATCTGGGAAATGCCGCTCCATCCAGCGATCTGGCGAAGCCAAAGGCTTGAAGCCGTACCCGGTGTAAAGACCGTGCGCGTCACGTGTAGCCAGCATCCAGCGGCGCAAACCCTGTAGATCCGGGTGGCTCACAATTACTTCCATCAACCACTTGCCGAGACCCTTGCCTCGGTGTTCGGGAAGCACAAAGACGTCCGCCAGGTGGGCAAAGGTCGCGTAGTCGCTGATGATACGGGCATAACCAACCTGGTTGTTGCCTTGATAGATTCCAAAAGCCAACGAGTTTTCGGCGGCGCGTTTTACGACTTCAAATGGAATGCCCTGCGACCAGTACGCTTCTTGCGAAAGATAGCGGTGGATGGCCTCGAGGTCGAGCCTCTCCTTATCGGTGCTAACTTGGTATTCACCGCGTGCCCAAACCATGTTCATGGGTGCAGTCCGGGGGCCTCGAGGCCCGCCGCCTCTTCCCAGCCCATGCGAATGTTTAGCGCCTGAATGGCGTGCCCGGCAGTTCCCTTCACCAAATTATCAATCGCCGAAATGACCACCAAGCGCCCGGTGTCTTCTTCCAGCTCGAAGCCAACATCGCAGTAATTGGTTCCCTCAACAACGTTGGGGTCTGGGTAACGATGAATACCTTTCTTGACCTTCACGATCCGCACAAAAGGGGCATCAGCATAAACTTTGCGGTATGCTCCCCAAACTTCCTTTTCGGTAGTTCCTTGTCGCACAAAAGTTTGCGCGGTCATCAAAATCCCGCGCACGCGCTCTGTGGCCACAGCGGTCATGTGAACCTGGGGCCTGCCCGGTAGGTTTTCAACAATCTCGGCAGTGTGCCGGTGGCCAGTTGGCTTATACACGCGCAGGCTGCCAGAACGCTCCGGGTGATGCGAGGCAAGCGATGGCTCGGCACCCCCTGCGGAGGAACTAATCATCACCGTTACAAAAACCGGCTTATCCGCCAGCACGCCTTCTTTGAAAAGCGGGTACAGACCTAAGAGCGTGGCGGTGGCGTTGCAGCCGCAGCAGGCCAGATAGTTGGCGGCCTTGAGCTGGTCCTTGTACAGCTCGGGGTTAGCGTAGACCCACTGATCGATCAAATCCGGACGCGGATGTTCCTCCCCGTAGTACTTCCTGTAGAGCCCCAGATCCTTCAATCGAAAATCGGCGGACAGGTCGAGAATAATTGGCGCAAGACCCTTGTACCCCTCAAATTCGTTGGCGGCGACCCCGTGGGGCAGCGCCAGAACCAAAATATCCACCGGCTTTAGCTGGCCGGGTGCGATGAATTTCAGATTGGTTCGGTTGCGCAGGTTCGGATGCACGAACGTAACCGGGTCGCCCACATACCTGCGCGAGGTGACTTGAGCCACCTCAAGGTTTGGATGCCCCAGTGCCAGCCGGAGGAACTCGCCCCCCGCGTAACCTGAGCCGCCCACAATCGCAACGGTTTTCTTATCCATGGGTCCCTCTGACCGTCATTCCAGGGAGCGCAGCTACGAGGAATCTCTTGTCTCCAACCCGCAAGGATAGGTGGACAAGTTCTAATGAGAGATGCTTCGCTATGCTCGGCATGACAAGGCTACTATGTACGAATACTCCAGGCGTACTTCAAAATCTCCGCCGGGATATCCACGCCAGTTGTGCTCACCGAGTTTTTGAATTCCATGGTGTGGTTTACCTCGTTTACCAGCAGTCCGCGTTCAGACTCAAACAAATCAATCGCCACCACGCCCCCACCCACCGCTTTGGCGGCGCGGACAGAAATATCGGCGATCTCTTTTGTCACTTCACAATTACTGGCCTTGCCGCCGCGGGCGGTGTTGGTAATCCAGTGCTCGGAAGACCGGTAGATAGCCGCGATGCAACGGTCTCCCGCCACAAAGGCGCGGATGTCGCGTCCCGGTTTGTTCACCAGCTCCTGGATGTAGAAAAGCTGGTGCTGATAGCCGCCCAACACTTCCTTGTGTTCTAGGATGGTCTCAGCGGCGTCTCGGTCGTTGATTTTTGAAAGCAGCCGACCCCAACTGCCCACCACGGGCTTCATCACCACCGGGTAGCCCATTGCTTCAATAATTTTCAGGGCCTCGTCGGATTCGGTGACAAGGGCAGTCTTGGGCTGGGGCACTCCGTTTTTCTCTAACGCGCAACTGGTAGCCCACTTGTCGCCACAGACCTCAATCACCTCGGGCCGGTTCACCACCGGAATCCCCAAGGAAGCTAGATAACGCGAAACCGCCAAACCTTTGCTCTGGCTCACCAGGCGTTCAACCGCCGCGGTGACACCTTCCAACTCGGGGGGGCGTTCGCCCAACTTCATTGGAAGCCGCTTGGCATAGACCTTTCTGAAAGGAATGCCCAAGCCTTCGGCGGCCTTGAAGAGCATTTCTTCATCGGGCCGGATGCGGTCGTAGAGGATGGCAAGCATAATCGTCGAAGGCCGAACGTTAAACGCCTAACGCCAAAACCCTTGAGGCGTTCGGCAGCAGGCGCTGGACGTTAAGCACGCTGCTTCGCAGTGCTACTCCCCCCAGTCCTCGGCTTCTTCGGGAGCCAGTTCCAGTTGAAGCGGGTTCAGGCCGACTACCTCGAGTTCCGCTCCGCAAGCGCCGCAAACTACCAATTCCCCCAGCTCCGGCTTCTCGAGCGCAACCGGGGCACCGCATTCCGCACACTCCGCTACCATTTACTTTCCTCCTCTTCTTCCCCTATGTCGGACCAGTCTGGCGCGAAGGTGTAACCGCACTCAGGACAGGTTACAGGCTCACCGGGTTCGTCAGCCTCGATAGCGGTTTCGCAGCGGGGACAGTCCACAAAGAATCCCTCGCGGTCTTCGACCACCAGCACTTCCAAAGGATCAAGCGAGACGACCTCGAGGTACGCCCCGCACGAGTCACATTCGAGCACGTCGTTTTCTGTGAGTTCCTGATAGTCCTCTGCGGCAATCGTGTTGGTTTCGTTGCACGCGGGGCAGATCACTTCGAAGTCTTCCATGCCGAACCCCCTGTCCCCATATAACCGCATGGCACGTGGTTAGAGCAACAGGTCTTGCCAGTGTATAACACGCGTTCTTTATTCACCGGGCTACCTTCCCGCTTCACCTGGAAACCTGGCGTGCCGTTTGTAGTACTCCAGGATTGAGCCCTCCCCCAAGGCCTGGAGCAGGAAAGCGGGCGGCGGGTTCAGTTTGAACACCTGGTTGCCTCGCTTGACCAGACCTTGCTCGAATACCAGCTCCACCTCATCGCCGTCGTTCAAGGCGCCCACCACTTCCGCGCTTTCAAAAGGCATAATGCCCAGGTTCACCAGATTGCGGTAGAAGATGCGCGCATAACTCTTGGCAATAATGGCCTTGAGACCCAGCTTACGCAAAGCTTCTGGCGCGTACTCACGGCTGGACCCCAGGCCGGTGTTGCGCCCACAAACCAAAAGGTCCCCGGGCTTGAAGCCCTCGGCGAACTCAGGGCGCAGGTGCGCGAACGCGAAAGCCTGGAACTTGTCCTCGCCCACCATGAAAGGAGCGTACTTGCCAGGCAGAATGTCATCGGTGTTGATGGAATCGCCAAACTTCCAGACTCTCGGCATTATTTCCACTTCCTTTGGTCCCAAAACTCCGGGTATTCCTCCACGTTTACTTCTGGCGGGGTTTTGCCCAGAAGCCGGGCAATGGCATAGAGCTGTCCGCGGTGGTGCAGTTCATCTTGGTAGGCGTGGTTCAGCTGTAACCATCCGCGCATGCCTTCGTGCCAGGGGTTGTCTTTGCGAAAATCGGCCAGAGCGGTTTCGCTGGCTTGTCCGGCCCAAACGCGTACCAGTTGTTGCACGCTGAAAAGCCACTGGTGCAGCTTCTCAACCGAATGAATGTGGGCCGCTTGGTGGGCTTCCCAGTTCTCGTCTGCTTCACCGGGCAGGGGCTTCCAGCGGCCCAGCAGGATGCCCCGGCAGCCATAAAACTGGTGCCCGCCGATGTGATGGAAGATTTCGCCCACTGTACGCCATCCAGGCACAAGTCGGTAGTCCAAATCTCTGTTGCCGAACACCGCAAGCAGTTTGAGCGTTACCAAACGGACCCCGTCCCAGTGGTCGAGGAACTGCTCAAAGGTGGCGTATGGGCTCGAAAGATTCATAAGCCGGTCTCGTTCAGCCCATAAGAGCTAGTTGTTTCTAGGTCTTCCGGTGCCGCAATGACACCCGCCACCGCACTTGCCGCGGCTACTCTTGGGCTCGCCAAATAAATCTCCGCGTCCGCCGCACCCATGCGCCCCTTGAAGTTCCGGTTGCTGGTGGAAACACAAACCTCGCCTGGTGCAAGCACACCTTGATGCCGCCCCATGCAGGGGCCACAGCCAGGAGTTCCGATAGTGGCTCCAGCCTGCAAGAGCGTCAGCAGGGTTCCATCTTCTGTTGCCTGTTCCAACACTTGTGACGATGCCGGGATTACCAACAGCCGCGTGTGCTGTGCAACCTTGCGGCCTTTCAGTACCTCTGCTGCGGCGTGCAAGTCTTCCAAACGCCCGTTGGTGCAGGTGCCGATGAACACCTGGTCAACCTTTTTCCCTGCCACCGAGTCCACGGTCTGAACGTTGTCCACGAAGAAGGGTACCGAGACAAGGGGTGTAAGCGTGGACAGATCAATCTCAATTTTCCTGGCGTAGATTGCGCCGGCATCCGGGTAGAGCCAGTCTGGAACCTGGTAGATCGAGAGAATCTCGCCGGAGGGAACCACCAAGCCGCATTTAGCGCCGGCTTCAACCGTCAGGTTTGCCAAGGTCATGCGCTCACCGCGAGTCATGCTCTCCGCGCCGTCTACCAGATGAATCTCGACGCTCATATAGGTTGCACCGTCGGCGGTTAGAACACGAACCATTTCGAGAGCCGCGTCTTTAGCGGCCACGCCCGGGGCAAGCTTGCCTTTGAAAGTTACCTTTACCGACTCCGGCACCCGTAGCCAGGTGCGTCCACTGGCCGCCGCTAAAGCAATATCGGTTGCGCCCATGCCCGTTCCAAAGCATGCGACCGCTCCATA
Source organism: Deinococcus sp. (assembly GCA_023382135.1). Taxonomy (GTDB): domain Bacteria; phylum Deinococcota; class Deinococci; order Deinococcales; family Thermaceae; genus JAMCQK01. The sequence continues at coordinate 13,832 of JAMCQK010000034.1, read as the reverse complement.
GGTTGTGGAGTGGGAGTCCGATCCCAGCACAATTCCTCCTGGCTGAGACAGCCCTTCTTCCATCAGCACCTGGTGGCAGATGCCGCGCCCGACATCGAAAACCCGGCAACCGTGTTTGTTGCCCCACTCACGGATTTCCTTTTGGGCTGTGGCAACCTCAATGTTTGCCGCTGGGGCCACGTGATCAATCACAATGGTAACTTTTTCGGGAAAGCGCGGCGTGGCGTTCAACTCGGCTAACCGCTTGAAGAATGAACCAGCGATGGAGTCCACCACCATCACCTGGTCTACTTCCACCACCACCAGTTCTCCGGCCCTGACTTCGCGTCCGGCGTGGCGGGAGAGAATTTTTTCGGCTAAGGTCTGGCCCATGGTGTTCACCCTGTCATTCTGAGCTGTTAGTTGGAGCGTCTCTCATTGTATACACAGGGAGATTCACGTAGGAACGCAGCAGGGGATTCTTCGTTTCGCTCAGCACGACAACACCTGCATTACGCCAGCACCCAGTCTCGCAGAATCTTGTCCAGTTCTTCCAGTGTGAGCTGGCCCTGGTCGGCAAGCGCCTTGATGTGGTGGGTAAGCCGGTGGAGTTCCTGGTCACCGAAAGAAAGCCCAAGCTCTTGCGCTCTTTGGGCAATCGCGTGGCGGCCAGTCAGCTTGCTGCCGATTATCAACTTCCTCTGCACGCCGAATACCTCGGGCGAATAGGGTTCGTAAGATTCTGGATTGATATATATCGCTTTCAGATGCATTCCCGCTTTGTGACTGAAGGCGGTAGTGCCCGAAATGTAGTTGTTGAAGGGAATTTCTGTTTTGGTCATACGCGAAATCATCTGGTCGAGCTCGGGTAGCATGTCGAGCTGGTACTTGTTGCTAACGTACTCGGGCTGGAGCGTATACATGCGGGCCAAAAAACCGCCAAGGGGCGTAATACCGTTGCGTTCACCGATGCCCAGCACGGTGGTGTCGATGTGGGTAGCACTGCCTTCAATCGCCTCGTAGGCATTGGCCACCGCGCAGCCGGTGTCGTTGTGGCCGTGGAACTCAATGTCCACTTTGGTGCCGATGGCGCGCCTCACCTCGCGCACCAGCGCGTAAACCTGCCGGGGCGTGGCTACGCCTACAGTGTCGGCCAACCCAACGCGGTCAACATAGGGCGCTATAGCGCTGTAGACCTCGAGCAAGTCCCTTTCATCGGAACGGAAGGTGTCCTCGGCGGAGAAGCGGACTTCGACCTCGGGCCTGGTTTCGCGGATGAACTGGATCACTTCGCGGGCTTCGCTGATGATGCCCTGGATATCCCTTCCGTGCGCGGCGCGAAGGTATTTGGAGGTGCCAAACAGCAAATCGATCCCTTGTACGCCGGTCTCCAGCGCTACTTGTGCGGTTTTCAGGTGGGTCTGGATATGGGTAATCACCTTGGTTTTGAGGCCCAGACCCGCCAGGGTCTCGGCATCAGCGCGTGACTGGGGAGAGGCCACCGGAGTGGTTACCTCCAGATACTCGATCCCAAAGTCATTCAGCGCCCTGGCAATTTCAATCTTGTCCCCGGGAGAAAAACTGGCGCGTTCGAACTGCTCACCTTCTCTAAGGGTGCTCTCGATTATGGCCCAGGTCTTGGTGGTTTCCATGCGGTCTCCTTGCTAAATAAAAAGGCCCGCTCATTTAGCGGGCCGGGTACGCGTAAACGCGGGTAGTCTAGGCTACCTCCCCGGCACTTAGTTTTTTATCCTTCGACTGCATCTTGCCAGCAAGATTATTCGATGCGGAATGCGCTGTCAAGCTCTACACTAAAGGTAGTGGGACAGCGCCACCCCTCAAGGTCTTAGTGCCAAGCTCGCTTAACACCAGAAAAAGACTGGCCAGGCTGGTAAAGGGGCAAGAGGCAGAGCGGAATGAAAAGACCAATTGAGGCCGACTGGTGGGAGGCAGGACTCTTGGTTGCCGGGGTGGATGAGACGGGCCGGGGGGCGCTCGCAGGGCCGGTGGTGGCGGCGGCAGTCATTCTTGAACCCGGAGAGTATCCATTTCGCGACTCCAAGACCTTGACGGCCAGGGAGAGGGAAGGCCTCGAGGCCTCCATCCTCCAAGCCGCCATCGCCTACGCCCTGGGCACGGCCGAAGCAGACGAGGTTGACAACCTCGGTATTCTGAAAGCCACCCACCTTGCCGCCAGGCGGGCCCTTGTAGAGCTCGACCCCAGGCCCAGCGCGCTGCTCACCGACTACTTGAAGCTCCAGACATCGCTCCCCCTGCGTGCCCCCGCCAAAGCAGACCGGGACAGCCCCACCGTGGCGGCGGCCAGCATTCTGGCCAAGCTTGCCAGGGACCGGCACATGGTTTTGTTGGACCAGGCCCACCCTGGCTACGGCTTTGCCCGGCATAAAGGGTATGGCACCCCCGGCCACCTCGAGGCCCTAGGCCGGCTAGGCCCTTCACCCGAGCACCGAAGAACATTTGCCCCGGTACTTCAACCCCGGTTAATTTAGCAAACCTTATATCTTGGCAATGTCCCGCAAAATGCGGACTAGACTGGACTTGAGGTGATACAACTATGCGGCTAAGACTTTTGTTGTTGTCGCTACTGGCCCTGGCGCTTTCGTCCTGTACGGTTTACCTGCGTTCGGGGGATCTCACCATATCTTTCAAGACCCGCTTTGGGGTGGAGCTCTCGCCGGTGATCACCCGCTTTGACCCGGACCGGGGCACCGGCGGGGTTTACCGCGTGGGGGAAAGCATTTCCTTCATCATCAACCTGACCCAGCCCGGCTACGTCACGCTGGTAGGCATCGACCCGGATGGCCGAACCTACGAGTTTGATCGCATGTTCTTGCGCGAAGGCACCCATGTGCTTTCAGGCCCTCCCGGACAGCGCTACCTGCTCACGCCCCCAGTGGGTACCGAGCGAGTGCGCGCCATCTACACCAATACCCCGCCCTCCACCACGGTGGGCTTCAACGCCGTTTACAAGGACGACGGCTGGGACCGCCAGATTGCCCTATTCTTTGAACAGAGCAGGTCCCAGATACGTGATGTGGCCGAGACTTACTTCTACATCTACCGTTAGTTGCCCCACTCCCAGTGTTCGCATATAATTGCAGGGCACCAAGGTGCAATCCCAAGGAGGTTTATGAAGCGTCGTGAACTGCTCAAGAAAGCAGGAGTAGCGGTAGCAGCCAGCAGCGTATTTGGGCCGGTATACGCGCAGACCACACCCACCATCCGTTGGAGGCTGGCTAGCAGCTTCCCCAAGAGCCTGGACACCATCTTCGGCGCGTCGGATGTGTTTGCCAGCCGGCTTAATGAGCTTACCGACGGTAAGTTCCAGGTGCGCGCGTTCGCCGCCGGAGAGATCGTGCCGGGGCTCCAAGTGCTGGACGCCGTACAACAGGGCACCGTGGAGTTGGGCCACACCGCCAGCTACTACTTTGTGGGTAAGAACCCCTCGCTGGCCTTCGATACGGCACTGCCTTTTGGTCTGACCGCGCGCCAGCAGAACGCCTGGCTGTACCACGGGGGTGGCTTGGCGACCATGCAGAAGGTATATGGTGACTTCAACATCATCAACTTTCCCGGGGGCAACACCGGCGCACAGATGGGCGGCTGGTGGCGCAAGGAAATCAACACCGCCGCTGACCTGAAAGGTATCAAGATGCGCATTCCGGGCCTTGGCGGCCAGGTGATGTCCCGGCTGGGCATCGTCACCCAAACCCTAGCGGGGGGCGATATCTACCCGGCGCTGGAAAAAGGCACCGTGGACTCCGCCGAGTGGGTGGGCCCCTACGACGATGAAAAACTGGGCTTCTACAAAGTGGCCAAGTTTTACTACTACCCCGGCTGGTGGGAACCAGGTCCGGGCCTCTCGTTCCTGGTAAACCTGGACCAGTGGAAAAAGTTGCCGAAGGACTACCAGTCCGCCATACAGGTTGCAGCCGCCGAAGCTAACGTGGACATGATGGCCCGCTACGACGCTCAAAACCCCAAAGCGTTGCAAAGCCTGCTGAGCAAGGGCGTCAAACTGCGCAGGTTCTCCGGCGAAATTCTTAAGGCCGCGCAGAAAGAAGCCTTCGCCCTCTACGACGAAACCGCTGCCAAAGACGCCACCTATAAATCCATCTACGCCGATTGGAAGAAGTTCCGCGACGCGCAGTACAAGTGGAACGCCGTAGGCGAGCTGGGTTACGAGCAGTTCGCTTTCGCCGGCCTCTGAATCTCTGCCTAAATCAGATCCCCGCTATTTGGCGGGGATTTCTTTTGTTGTGGGTAGCCTTGAAACCCAAACCTAGATCAACATCTTGAGGGTATGCACCAATTCATTCTCCCCACCGGGGAGAGGACTAGAGTGGGTATTAGAATTACTTCCCACTCAGATTTCTGCCGGTAAAAAGTCCAAACCAAGCGCCTTAAGAGGGATAGACTCAAATTTGGATATGAAAGCTCACGCGGCGCGCGTTCGTGCGCTTACGAAACGAACAATAACCACTCGCAACAACAAGAACGCAACAAGCACTCCAACACCAATCAACACATTCTGCCCAGTGAACACCACCGAAGGGGTGCTGGGGTTGGAAAGCACGGGGAAAGAGGCAATGAGTATCACCCCAATAAGTTGAATCACCACGTAGGGAATGGCGCCCCAGTAAATGTCGGTGGTCTTGATCTCCTTAGGAGCCACGCTGCGCAAATAGAAGAGCGCGAAGCCGAAGGGTGGGTGCATGAAAGAGGTCTGCATGTTCACGCCCAGCATTACGCCGAACCAGATAAGGTCAATGCCCAGGTTTACCGCAATGGGCGCCAGCAGCGGCACGATAATGAAGGCAATCTCAAAGAACTCCAGGAAAAACGCCAGTAAAAAGACTGCCAGGTTCGCCACGATCAAGAACCCGATCTGCCCGCCCGGCAGGCCGGTGAAAAGGCTCTCCACCCAAAGATCTCCGTTGACGAGACGAAAAACCAAGTTGAAGGCATTGGAGCCAAGCAGAATAAAAGTAACAAACGCGGTGATGCGCGCGGTGGACTCCATGGCCTGGGTAAGCATCCTAAGGCTTACGCGCCGCTTCGCGAGCGATAAGGCCAGGGCACCCACCACCCCCATGGCACCACCTTCTGTCGGGGTAGCTATCCCCATGAACACCGTACCCAGCACCAGGAAGATGAGCGCCAACGGTGGGATCATGACCAGAATCACCCGCTGAAAAAGGGCCCAGCCTTTTACCTTTAAAGCTTCGTCCGGCAGCGGAGGAGCGGCATTGGGTTTGAGCAAAGTAGCCACAAAAACATATGCCAGGTACATTGCTGTAAGGATGAATCCTGGAATAAAGGCTCCACGGTACATGTCGCCCACCGAGGCCTCGCCTGCAGTGCCGAGCTGGTCTGCCAGCACAATCAGCACCAGGCTTGGGGGAATAATCTGCGCCAGCGTGCCGGAAGCGGCGATCACCCCGGAGGCCAGACGCCTGTCGTAGCCCGTACGCATCATGATGGGAAGCGAAATAAGCCCCATGGCAATTACCGATGCCGCTACCACGCCGGTGGTAGCGGCCAGCAGCGCGCCTACCAGAATCACCGCATAGGCCAGCCCTCCTCGCATGCGGCCAAAGAGCATCCCAATAGTTTCCAACAACTCCTCGGCCATGCCTGAACGCTCCAGTATCAGCCCCATAAAAGTGAAGAAAGGGATCGCGAGCAAATTGGAGTTGGCCATGATGCCGAATATACGGATGGGCAGGCTTTCTAGCGCCTGCCAGCTCATGCCGGGGTAGTCAATGGCAATCCCAAACGCCATCGAGACCAGCGCAATTCCGCCGAGCGTGAAGGCAACCGGATACCCGAGCAGCAAGAACACCACAAGGGCGCCAAACATGGCAGGGCCCATCCAGTCGGCCATCAGACCACCTCCTCGGCGTGCTCAGCTTGAAGCTTGTATTCGGCGCGGCCAGATAAAAAGGCAATGCGCTTAATCAATTCAGAAACCCCCTGCAGAAACAAGAGGGCCATCGCAACGGGAATCGCCGCCCTGATGGGGTAGCGGGGCAGCCCTCCTGGATCGGGCGACATTTCGCCCCAAGACTCGCGTACAAACTCGAGCGAAGCAAAGAAGACAAAACCGACGAACGGCAGAAGAAAAATCAAAGTGCCCAAAATATCTATCCAGGCCTGGGTGCGTGGCTTGAGCTTGCCAAAAAACACGTCGATGCGCACGTGGCCGTTGTGCTTGAGGGTATACCCCGCGCCCAGCAGAAACACCATACTGAACAAGTACCACTGAAGTTCCAGGTAGGCGTTCGATGCAAGTGTCAGTTTAAAAATCCCGCCGAGCCAACGCACAATGGCGTTGTAAGCCGAAACCAACGACATCAGGAGCACCAGCCAGTACACGGCCACCCCAATGCGCTGGTTCAGAACATCTATGGCTTTGGATACGCTGAGCAGTGCGCTCATCAGATAAACCTCCTTGAGCCCTGAATGACCTCATGCTATTGGACTGCCGGCCGAGCGTCAACGATTAGCGCGAGCCGCGAACCCGGCTCACCAGCAAGCTTCCCATCACAAAGAAGAACCCAGCGGCGATAAACAGTGCTGTGTACCCCAGGTTAGGAGTCTGCTGATTGACCCGGTCTAGTACACCACCCAGGCTTCCGGCGAGCACTTGCGGCAGCACAATTGCGGTCTGCCACAGACCCATATCGGTGGCGTGGCTTTCCGGATCGGGAAGCACGTCGGAAACCAGTGCCCAGTCCACCGCCAAGTAGGCCCCAAAGAAGATGCCAAAAAGCACTGCCAGGGCGATTAACACGTCGTACCGGGGGATCAGAATAATAGGCAGCATCAATAGCCCCAGGCCCGTTCCCGCAAGATAAATAACCGGCTTCCGCCCCCGGGTGTCGGATAACCAGCCAGCAGGTAAAGAGGAGATGGCTGCTCCTAGAGAGATAAAAAGTCCCAGAAGCGCAACCGCCTGGAAAGGCTCACTGGCCAGCTTGCTACCGAAAGCCTGGAAGGTTTTCACCACGTCGGCCAGGTAGTACTGCAAGTAGGTCTGCACCATGTACTGCGCTAGCATCACCAAGAAACGGGTGGCCCAGACCCAGCGGAAGTCGGGATTTTTCCAGGGTGCAGCCAAGCTCTCCGCCAAGCTCTTGTGGTTGGTGGGGTAGTTGGGCGCTTCCCTAACGCCCCAAAGCGTGAATGCAGCCGCAAGAAGGGTTAGGAGAGCAATGATCAGAAACTGAATATCCAGCCTTCCCACCGCAAAGCCCACAATGCCGGCGAACACTTGAGCGGTCACCTGCAAAGCCCCCATCCAGCCGGAGGCCTCGCCGCGCTTTTTGCGCGGCACCAGGTCCGGGATGAGCGCCGAGTAGGGGCCGGTGGAGAGGTCGTCGGCAAGCTGAAGCAGCAGATAGGCAACCAAAAGTTGGCCATAGGACGGGGCGTAGGCCAGCCATACCAGCGCAAGGGCGGTGAGCACCGCGCCACTTGCCAGATAGGGCAGCCTGCGGCCTACCCGGTCGGAGAGGTAGCCAAAGAGCGGCGGGCCTAAAAGAGCCATCACCGCTCCGATACCAAAAAGCAGGCCGAGCTTGCCTGCCTTCTCCGTTTCCGGCACCAACTGGCTTACCCGCGCGGGTAACAGCACCAGCAGTACCAGAAACCACTTGAAGCTGCTGGCAAACCAGTAAGAAGAGAGCGCCAAATACCACGAGCTGGTCTGGGGGCGCATTTGGATTCAGTATACGCGCGAGAGCCCTTTGTCCAACTGGGTAGGCCGGTGCTAATTTGTGGCAGGCACCCGGAATATCGCGTTCCCAGCGGCAAAAACCGTGTTGACACTCCAGGGGGCCTATGCTATGGTACGGAACGCCTGGAATTTGGGCCCGTAGCTCAGCTGGATAGAGCGACTGACTACGGATCAGTAGGCCAGGGGTTCGAATCCTCTCGGGCCCGCCAGCCAGACCCCGGACAAAGTCCGGGGTTGTTTTATCCCCATATGCCTAAGGAAATAGAGGACGCCACCACGGGATAGCTAGAAGCAACAGCAGGGTGGTGATTCCATACCAAACGAGGGCTTGGTGGTTCTTGGCCTGGGTGCTGGGGGCTTTCCTAACCACGGCACTACCCACGTGGGCAAGGACGACAGCCAGAATCATGGTGAGGGGATGGAAGACCGTAAAGAACCATGCTTCCGCCAGGGTGGACGATGCGCCGCGGACAAGGGGGCCGATGGCCTCGCCTAGCCCGTAAGGGCTGGTTGTTTCCAGGCCTACCCCCAGTAGCAACTGCAAGTCCAAGGCGGCCGTAAACAGCAGCCCCGCCCTCCTATCTATAGTGCCGTAGGTCTGGCTCTTCAAACCCCGCCAGGCCCTGAAAAGCACCCACAGCGCCGCCAACAGCACCAGCCAGCGGGTCAGGCTGTGTAGCGCTAGCAGCAATGGATACAATGGAACCCCTTCCGAGTAAAACCAGGATAATTCTACACCGGTTCCAGTACGTCTTTGATTGCACGGCTAGACGCTGGCCGTTTACCGCCAGGCTGGTCCCCAGCTCATCCAAGCGGCTTGGCCTTGCGGAAGAATAGAGGCGATAATGGGCCTATGCGGCAGAATATCTCGGTAGAGGAAGCCCTCGAGGCCGCCCTCTCGCTGGCCCATCCAATTACCGGCACCGAAGAACTGGCATTATTCGAAAGCCACGGAAGGGTTCTTGCTCAAGACCTCGAGTCCAAGGTGAACCACCCGGACGCCGACAACACCTCGCTGGACGGGTACGCCTGCCTCGAGGCCGACACTCTTTCAGCCACCCCTGAACATCCGGTGAAGCTCAGACTTATAGGCGAAGCCCCTGCGGGGAAACCATTTGATGGCACAGTAAAGCCCGGCGAAGCGGTCTCGGTCTACACGGGCGCACCCATTCCCAAGGGCGCCGATGCAGTAATTCGGGTTGAGGACACGAGGCGTGAAGGCGGGCTTGTGCTGCTCTTTGCGCCGGCATCGCCCAAAGACATCCGGCATAAAAGCGACGACCTCAAAGCGGGAGAAGTTTACCTGCGCCGGGGCGACCTGCTCACGCCCGGACGCGTGGCCTTGGCTGCTGCCATGGGCTACGCCAAAATTCCTGTGCTCCGAAAACCGCGCGTGGGCATTCTTTCCACCGGTGACGAAGTGATGGAGCCCGGCGAAGCGCTTCCTTACGGCGGCGTCTACAACTCCAACAGCTACTCGCTCGCCGGGCTGGTTTTGGAAGCGGGGGGCGAACCTGTACTGCTGGGAAAAGTCACCGATCAACCGGAAAAAGTACGCCATAAACTACAACAAGCCGCAAAGCTCGACCTGCTCCTTACCTCCGGCGGCGTCTCGATGGGCGAGTACGACGTGGTGCGCCAACTTTTGGAGCGGGAAGGCAGGATCCATTTTTGGAAAGTGAAGATGCAGCCGGGCGGGCCCTTGCTGCTAGCGGAGTGGGACGGGCTCCCTCTTTTTGGGCTTCCGGGGAACCCGGTCTCCAGCATGGTGACATTTTTTTTGTTCGGGCGCGCATTTTTGTTCAAGCTTCTCTCGCGCACCGACGCGCCCTACTCCGCTATCCATGCCATCGCCGATACCCCTTTCAAGCCGGCACCGGCAAAGCGCGTGTACCGCAGAGCCGTTCTCAGTTATCAGCCCGATGGATACCATGTTGCTTCGACTGGAAATCAGTCATCCGGTGTGTTGCGGTCAATGGCTGCCGGGAATGCATTGGTTGTGCTCGAGCCCGGCGCGGCTGCATGTTCAGGTGAGGTTGTACAGGTAATTCCGCTGTAGCGCCTTTGAACAGCCGATATGTAGGAAGAGAGCTTTATGACCATCAACATACGCGCTGCACAAGCCACCGACTTGGCGGCCATCGCCGAAATCTACAACGAGGGAATCCGCGGCCGCTTGGCCACCTTCGAAACACGCGAGCGAACGATATCTGATATTCAAGGGTGGCTGGGTGATCTGCGTCATCCAGTTTTGGTGGCGGAGATACACGGCAAGGTAATGGGATGGATTTCGGCCTCAAGCTACCGTAACCGCGAGTGCTACGCAGGCATTGCGGAATTTAGTGTCTATGTGGCTGGTCAAGCACGAGGCAAGGGAGTAGGTAGTGCTCTCTTGAGTGCTTTTATCCCAGCGTGCGAAAAGGCCGGTTTGTGGAAGCTGGTCTCGCGCATTTTTCCCGAAAACGAGGCGTCCAGAGCGCTGTGCCGCAAGCATGGTTTTCGCGAGGTTGGTATCTATCAGAAACACGCCTGGCTAGAGGGAAATTGGCGGGACGTGGTGATTGTCGAACGGCTGCTGGAAGCCAAGCTAAGTATCCCCAGTCAAAGTTAGCCGAAAGGTTTGAAAAGCCTCGCTGTGTTCCTTGCTCCTGGCCGGGTGAGTTTGACCCTTGGGTCAAACTCACCCGGGAGATAGTTAACTTGACCTTTTGCCTCTCAAGCCCCATACTGCATGGGTTGCGTCCGGCGGGAAAGAGCCATCGTGTTCGCCCGGCCCCGCGCAACTGGGCAGTTTGCCGCACCATCCCCCCAGGGTTTAGGTTTGAAGATCACAGGTCTTTTTCCGGGGTAGCGGTAGAGCCCGGAAAGGATTTAAAAATGGAGTTTAAAGATTTTGCGTTACGGCCCGAGTTGTTGGCGGGCCTCGAGGCCAAGGGGTTCACGGTACCTACGCCCATCCAGGCGGCGGCTCTTCCTTTGGCGCTGGAAGGAAAAGATGTGCTCGGCCAGGCCCGTACGGGCACCGGCAAGACCTTGGCGTTCGCGCTTCCCATCGCGGAGAAGTTGCGGCCCAGCCGCGAAAGGGGCAGAACACCCAGGGGGGTCATACTGGCGCCCACCCGCGAGCTTGCCTTGCAGGTGGCCAAAGAGCTCGAATGGGTCGCGCCCGAACTGAGCGTCACGCCGGTTTACGGCGGCACCGGTTACACCCGCCAGGCCGACGCCCTTAGGCGCGGCACCGACGTGGTGGTGGCCACTCCCGGCCGCGCCATTGACTACATGAAGCAGAAGATACTGAACCTTTCCAAGGTGGAAATCGCCGTCTTGGACGAGGCCGACGAGATGCTCTCGATGGGTTTTGAGGAAGACGTGGAGACCATCCTCCAGGCCACGCCATCCAGCCGCCAGACCATGCTCTTTTCCGCCACCGTGCCCGCCTGGGCCAGGCGCTTGGCGGACCGATACCTGAAGAACCCGGTTCTGGTGAACGTGGCCAAGGATGAGCGGATTTCCTACGAGGAACTGGCGCTGCAAGCCCCGGTGCAGAACCGCATCGCTACACTTGCCGACCTGCTCTATGCGTACAAGCCCGATAGAAGCATCATCTTCTCCCGCACCAAAGCGGAGGTGGACGACCTGGCTATGGGCCTGCAAGCGCGCGGCCTGGGCGCGGTTCCCATCCACGGCGACATGACCCAGCGCGAGCGCGAGCGCGTGTTGGGCCGCTTCCGCGCCGGGCAGGACACTGTACTGGTGGCCACCGACGTGGCTGCCCGCGGCCTGGATATTCCCGAGGTGGACCTGGTGGTCCACTACCGCCTGCCGGAAAAAGCCGAGTCCTACCAGCATCGTTCGGGCCGTACCGGACGCGCCGGTAGAGCAGGCCAGGTGGTGGTGCTCTACGGCCCCCGCGAGCGCCGCGAACTTGAACTGTTAGAAAAGTCGGTCGCCCGCCGCTTCAAGCGCATCAACCCGCCCACGCCGGAAGAGGTGATGGAAGCCAAGTGGAAAGGCCTGCTCCACCGCTTGAGCTCGCAACCCTCGGCAGACCGCAAGTTGTGGAACGAGTACGCCACACGCCTCTTGTCCGAAAATCAAGTTGACGCGGTAGCCGGACTCCTGGCTTTGGTGCTGGGTGGAGCGCCCGCAGCCAAGAGCCAGATCACCGGTGAAGAGGGCTGGGTCACCATGAAGCTTGCCGGGCCTCGTTTGTCGGTGGCCCGCGTGGTTGCCGTCCTGAAAGCTGCTGGCGCAACCGAAGTGGGGCGTATCCGCTTGGATGTGGATGCCGCCTACGTGGACATCCGCCCGGAGAACATGGACACGCTGAACCGCGAGAGCCTGGCCGCGGGCGATCTCAAGATTTCCCGCGCTACTGATGTCCCCCCGCAGGACTACGCTCACGCCAAACCGGTGGAAGGCAGGCCTCGAGGCCCTCGCCAAGCCCCGCAAGCAGAGCGTGGGCAGCGCCGCCGGGTAGTTGTCCGCTCGTAATTGGTTGATTATTTAATTGCCGCAGGCGTGCTAGGGTCCAACCTTTCCGCCTGCATCTGTAAAGACCTTGATGGCTTCCCGGAGCCTAGCTTGGGCGGCCTCGAGGTCCTTTTGGATCTGGGCAAGCTGGGCCTCCGCCTTTGCTCGCTCGAGAAAACCGGGCTCGAGGCCCGCCACCCGGGAAAGCAGAATATCCCTGTGCCGTTGCAGCTCCGCCACCTCTAAATTGGCCTGGGCGTATTTTTTCTGGAGTTCCTTGAGTGCCAGGTTCAATTCTTGTGTGGGCGGCATCCAGGTGGCGTTTGGGTCTAAATCCATTAGTTCAGCCTGGTAAGCCGCAAAGTTCTTGCGGTAATAATCGAGTTCACCCTGAAGGCCCTGCCTAAAAGCCGGATCGTCGGACTCCTCAATTTCCTTTTCTGCCCACCGGATGGCTGAGTAGGCATTGTCGAGCGCCTTGCGAACCGCATCCACGGTGCGGGGTTGTTCCAACGCTTGCAACTGTGCCTGGAAGCGGGAAATCTGTTCTTGGGTAGCAGCCAGAGCTTGTTGGTAGAAGGCGCGGTCTACTTCGGTCGCAGGGCCAGCAAGGAGGGCCTCGAGGGCCTCCATCCGCGCATATCTGCCTTTCAGGGTGGCGAGGAGATTTTCTTTTGCTCGGCTCACCGGGTGATTATAACTGCGCTGCGGGATAACCGTTTCTGCTTTCCATTACACGAGCAATATAGCTTGGTGTAACACGAACCGGTCTTACGGTGCAACGAAAGATGTCTCGCTGCGTTCGACGCACACTCAATAAAAGCCACATGTTCTTCCGCTGCTGAAGGTATCATCCCGAGCGGCTGCGGCCCTGAACTAAGCGAAGGAGAGGAATCTCTCTTTTCACCGTCCTAACCGCGAAACGTCTCGCGGAGTTTACCCTGGGCGCAACCGAAGGGCCTGACATGACAGGTGCTGGAAGTGTCATTCCGGGGTTGCTTGCCCGAGGAATCTCATACCTTGCCAGGCCAGAGCAGCGGGGGTGTTGAGGCTACTTTCCAACACCTTTACTTTTGCCGTAATAGCCGTGCCGAGTTTGCGAGTATGCCTAAATCCGGCAAGGACTGTGCGGCGGCGGCAAGGACCGGCGGTAAAATACCAAATGCGGCTAATGCTAAACCAACGAGGTTGTACACGGCGGTAAAAGCAAGATTCGTCTTGACTACAACCATAGTCCGGCGGGCAGTCCGTAGAACTTCCGGCACAAGTGCCCAGTCTTCGCGCATAAGGGCAATGTGTGCCGCTTCCATGGCAATATCTGTGCCTGCCATGCTCATCGCGATGCCGATGTTGGCTTGTGCCAGCGCGGGCGCGTCGTTCACGCCGTCGCCTACCATCACAACCGTATGCCCTTTGGCCTGATAGTCTTTGACAATTTCAATCTTGTTTTCGGGCAGAAGGTTGGCGCGATACTTTACGCCGAGTTTTCCTGTCCGTAGAACTTCCGGCACAAGTGCCCAGTCTTCGCGCATAAGGGCAATGTGTGCCGCTTCCATGGCAATATCTGTGCCTGCCATGCTCATCGCGATGCCGATGTTGGCTTGTGCCAGCGCGGGCG